>CAKUFB010000005.1 GCA_934647145.1 uncultured Clostridia bacterium | reverse complement strand
GGAATCTTACGGATTCGGAGAATTCGGGAACTTCAATTTATGGTTCCCGAATTCGTCGATAGAACCCGCGGCAGCAAGTGGCTGTCGGCCCTGCCGACCGGCAGCAAGTGGCCGTCGACACCGCCGATGTCGGCAACGCCGACCTTTAATCCGTAAGGAATCTTACGGATTCGGAGAATTCGGGAACTTCAATTTATGGTTCCCGAATTCGTCGATAGAACCCGCGGCAGCAACCGGGTGCAGGCTCAGCCTGCCGCCCAGGCGTCCTCGGGCAGGACTTCGCCGGAGTAGATGGTGCTGTTGCCGTCGGGCGTGACCGTGGGATAAGCCCATTCGTTGGGCGCGTTCGAGGGCGCGAGCGTGCTTTCGGGCACGGGCGTCTCGGTCGCGTTGGGATCGGGCGTGGCGGTCGGGCGAGCGGTCGGCTCGGGCAGGACGGGCAGCGCCTGATCGGAGTCGGTCTCGATGACGGTGCGCAGCACGAGCACCTCTTCGATGTGGTTAAAGTCGGCCAGGGGCGTGACCACGATGTACTGGCTGGAGGTCTCGGTCTGCCGGCTGACCTCGCTGACCGTGCCCACCAGCAGTCCCTTGGGGTACATGCTGTCCAGGCCGGAGGTGATGACCCGGTCGCCGGGGGTCACGCTGTTGACCGCGGGCAGGTAGTACATGTAGCAGCTGTCGCTGCCCGTGCCCGAGTCCAGCTGGCCGCTGAGCACGCCGTTGTCGCGGGTGCGCTCGATCAGGCAGGCGATGGACGACCGGCTGTCGATCATCGAGAGCACCTTGGCGTAGTTCAGACCCGCCTCGTATACGCGCCCGACCAGGCCGTCGCCGGTCACGACCGCCATGCCGGCGGTCACGCCGCTGAGCGTGCCCTTGTTGATCGAGAAGGTGGAGAACCACGCGCCGGCCGACTTGGCGATCACCTTGGCGTAGATCGGATCCAGCTCCTGATAGGTGGACTGGGCATTCAGGAGCGACTTGAGCCGCTCGTTTTCCTGCTCGGCCTCCTCCAGCTGGCTGACGCGATACTGCAGGGACATGTTTTCCAGCGTCAGCTGGTCGTTCTGATCCTTGAGCGCGTTTCGGTCGCGGATTTCCTGCGCCAGGTCGCGCGCCCAGGCCGTGGCGCTGTGCACGGCGCTCTGCACGGGCGACAGCAGCGAGCCCACGGCGTTTTCAGTCACCGACAGCTCGCCCTGCGTGCGCGCCCAGATGAAGAACGCCACCGCCGCCACCGCCAGAAAGACCAGTACGCTGAAGGCAATCTGGCCGGCGCGGGAACGTTTTTTCCTGGCCGCGCTCTTTTTGGCCGGCCGAATGACCGGCCGCTTCACGCCGCCGCCCAGCGGCGTTTCACGCTTTGGCATGTTTTTCGCTTCCTCCGTCCATTGCTCAGTCGCCCGTCAGATCCAGCGCGCCGCCGCGCTCGAGCAGCGTCATCAGCCGCTCGTCGGAGACCGCCGCGCCCAGGCCCAGTATCACGTCGCGATGGGGATGCGCGCTCACGTGCACCGGCACGCCCACCTCGCGCTCCAGCCGCTCCTTCAGGCCGGTCAGAAACGCCCCGCCGCCCGAAAGCTGAATGCCGGTCTCCAGCAGGTCGCTCGACAGCTCGGGCGGGATGTTGTACAGCGCGTTCTTCATCGCGTCAATCACCCGCACGACTGATTCCTCCAGCGCCTTTTTCACGTCCTGCGAGCAGGTCTCCACGCTGGCCGGCCGGCCGGTCGAGGCCTCCTTGCCCTTGACGAGCACCGGGTCGTCCCCGGCCATTTCATCCTCGTCCTCGGGCAGCACCGTGCCCAGCTCGCGCTTGAGCTGCTCCGCGGTGCGCATGCCGATCAGCACGCCCTTTTCGCGCCAGAACCAGCGCACGATGTCCTCGTCCATGGTCTCGCCGCCGAAGGGCAGACTGCGCATGGCCGCGATGCCGTTCATCGACAGCACCGCCAGCTCGGTCAGTCCGCCGCCCAGGCAGATCTCCAGCACGCCCCGGGGCGCGGAAATGTCCAGTCCGGCCCCGAGCGCCGCGGCGACCGGCGTGCGCAGCGAGGCGATCTTCTTTGCGCCGGTGGCGGTCATGGCCTGAAACAGCGCGCTTCGAGCCACGCGGCTCGCCCCGCCGGGCAGCGAGCACAGCAGCGTCGCCTTCTCCAGCGGCTTTTTCTTTCCCATGGCCTTTTCGCACTGCGCCACCATTAAAAGCGCCGTCAGCTCCACGTCGGCCACGCAGCCCCGCTCGATGGGCTTGACCAGGTCGGTATCCTCGGCCGTGCGCCCGGACAGCGAATGCGCCTGCGAGCCCACCGCCAGCACGTCCTGGCCGTTTTCGGCGCTCACCAGCACGCAGGTCGGCTCGCGCAGCACCACCTTTTCCTCATCGCTGAGGTAAATCGACGTGACGCTCGACCCCAGGTCGATGCCCACGCCGGTGTTTCCAAAGATCGCCATGCTATTCGTACTCCTTCAGCAGCTCTTTCAGCCGTTCGGTCGGCAGGCCCACGATGTTGTCGTACGAGCCCTCGTACCCGCTCACGAACCCGGACGCACCGCCCTGTATCGCATACGAGCCCGCCCGGTCGAGTGGCTCGCCCGAGGCCACGTACGCGTCGATCTCCGCGTCGCTCAGGTCGCGGAAGCGCACCCGGCTCTCCTCCACGCACACCCGCGCCTCGCCGGTCGCCGCGTCCAGCAGGCACACGCCCGTATACACCTCGTGCGCGTGTCCCGACAGCGCGTGAAGCGTCCGGCGCGCGTCCTGCGCGTCCGCAGGCTTGCCCAGCGCCCGGTCGTTCAGCGATACCAGCGTATCCGCCGCCAGGATCAGGCCGTCCGCGTGACCCTTCGCCACCGCGCGCGCCTTGCGTTCGGCCAGCACGCCCACCACGTCGCGCGGCCTGCCTGCCAGGCGCTCGTCCGCGTCCGATACCTCTACCACGAATGGGACGTGCATCCGGCTCAGAAGTTCCCGCCTGCGCGGCGAGCCCGACGCCAGAATCAGCCGTCCCTCCAGCTTCTCGTACATGCCTTTTTATTCCTTTCAGGGGCGGAAGCCCACCCTATAAATCACCTAGGTTACATTATACCACACTTTCCTCTCCCTGCAAACCACCTTTACCAAATCGCCTTGAAAAGTAACGGAGGGGGGGAACGATCGAGAGGCGGCCTTTCTGAGAAAGGCCCCTCTCGAGCTCTCCCGGAAAGCACTTAGAATACCGTGAGCATAATCACCTGTAAGAAGTGAAATTGTTTCCATTCGCAGATACTCACAAGCCTGAAGAGAAGCGCAGCGGAGTCATCTCATCTCTTTCACCTTGGGGAAGACGGAGGCACGAAACGAGATCGGCCGCTGGGCGGCGCGGCCAGTATCTGTACGCGCCCAGATAGGTTCCCCTGCACAGAAAAACCCCCGAAGACGCGCGGCCTTCGGGGGTGCGTCAGGCGAATTTTACTTCGCCTCGAACAGGTTGTCGCGGGTAATGTTGCGCAGCCACTGACCCTTTTTGTAATGGCGGATGACGAAGGGCCACTTGACAAATTCGTCGGTCATCAGCAGGAAATACACCCACATGACGGGCAGCCTGAGCACGAACGCGGCGAAAAGGCCCAGCGGCACGGCGTACACCCACATGTCGATCAGGTCGCAGTAGAAGCCGAACCTGCTGTCGCCGCCCGAGCGGAAGACGCCGCAGATCATGGTGGTATTGAGCGCGGTGCCGGTGATGTAGTAGGTATTGATGAGCAGCATGGTTTTAAGGTATCCCATGGCGGTTCCCGACAGCCTGGCGTAGCGCAGCGCCACCGGCGTAATGGCCAGCACCACCAGCCCGCCCAGCACGCCGCAGGCGATGGTCAGCCGGATGAGCAGCGACGCGTCCCTGCGGATCAGCTCCTCAGGCTGCCTTTCGCCGATCAGCTTGCCCAGCAGGATGCCGCCCGCGCTGGCCATGCCGTAGCACAGCACCGTGCCGAACTGGCGCACCACCGCGGCCATCGAGTTGGCCGCTACCGCGTCCGAGCCCAGATGCCCCAGGATGACCGAGTACATCGAGAAGCCCAGGCCCCAGACCACATCGTTGCCCAGCGCGGGCAGGGACAGCTTCACGAAGTCGCCGAAGAGCGTCTTGTTGCGGATAAACAGATAGCGCAGGTCGAGCCTGACCTCCTTCGAGCGCCTGGAGACCAGTATACAGCCGATCAGCTCCGCCACGCGCGAAATGGCCGTCGCCAGCGCCACGCCCGAAACGCCCAGCTTCGGCGCGCCGAACAGGCCGAAGATAAACACCGCGTTGAGCAGGATGTTCAGCCCGAACGCAACCATGTTGAGCACCATGCAGATCGTGACGCGCTCCATACTGCGCAGCACCGACAGGTACACCTCGATCACGCTCCAGCACAGGTAGGCCACGCTCATGTAGCGCAGGTAGTCCGCGCCCAGCTCGATGAGCGTCTGATCGCGCGTAAACAGTCGCATCAGCTGCTGCGGCACGCACAGCGCCAGCGCCGCGAACACCGCCGACACGACCAGCGAAAAGCGCAGCGCGATGCCCTCCACCGCGCGGATGGCCATGTAGTCCTTTTTGCCGTAATACTGGGCGCAGAGCATGGTCGCGCCGGTGCCCAGGCCGTAGTAGATCATGAACAGCACGTTGGCGTACTGACTGGCCAGCGACACCGCCGAAATCGCGTCCTGATTGACGTAGTTGAGCATCAGCACGTCGGCCGAGCTCACCGCCGCGCTGAGCAGGTTCTGAATCACCACCGGGATCGCCAGTCGAATGATCTGGCCATAAAAGGGATTGCGCGTCTGTTCCTTGCCCATGAAGAAGGTCCTTCCTTTTGTCTCATCGTTGCAGTCGAATTATAGCATGACTTCGAAAAAACTGCAATCGTTCATCCTGGAAAAGTTTCCGCCGCAAATTCCTATGAAGTTGGTAGAGTTTTTGCGCAAAAACGCTTGCAATCCGCGCGCCGCGGTGTTATGATACCGCCAGAAAACAAGCTGGTCAAGGAGTGTGCTGGCATGATGATATCCACTCGCGGACGCTACGCGCTGCGCGTACTGATCGACCTGGCTCAGCACGCGGGAGAGAGCCGCGTATCGCTCAAGGCCATTGCCGAGCGGCAGGAGATTTCGCTGAAATACCTGGAGAGCATTGTCGCGCTGCTTACAAAAGGCGGTCTGCTGGTCAGTACCCGCGGCAAGGAGGGCGGATACCGCCTGGCGCGCCCGGCCTCAGAAATCTTTGTGGGAGAGGTCATACGCCTGACCGAGGGTTCGCTCGCCCCCGTCGCCTGCCTGTGCGAGGATGGCGCGCCCTGTCAGCGCGCCGAGGCATGCCTCACGCTGCCCATGTGGCGCAGACTCGACCGCCTCATCGACGACTATCTTTCCTCGGTCAGCATCGAGATGCTCCTCAACGGCGAGGTCGAGTCGCCTCCCTCCGCTGCGGACGAAAGCGCCCCCGCGCGCGACTGACCGCCGCAGGCAGGGGGCGGGGCTTATCTGATTTCCTCTCCGGGTTTATTGAGCGCGTACCGGGCGTTCGACGTGATCACATCGGCGGGCAAATGCGAAAGGGAGTACACGCGGATCGGGCGCAGCTTGCCGTTTGAGATTCGGAATTCGCTGAGGGCACAGTTCCCGCCCGGCGGCGAAGGCATAAAGCTGTTGAACTCAAGGCCGCATCTCCTGAGCAGTATGCTGACCGCCGCCCCCGTGGACGCGCCGTGTCCCATCAGCAACGCGTTTTCGCCGCCGGCAATCAGGCGGTCAAGCAGTGGCTCGACACGGGCGCAGACGTCCTCAAACTCCTCTGCCGCCGAATCCCACCACGGATACGGCAGCGCGGCGTCCTCTGCGATCACCGGAAACTCCTTTCTGAGGGCGGCAAGCGTTTTCCCCCGGAAGCCGGCTAGCTGATCGGGATGCTTGACGGTCTCCCGGAATTCCCAGCTCAGGTGCACAGATCTGCCCAGTGCCTGCGCGATGGGCGTGACGGTCTGCAGCGTGCGGCTGAACGGCGAGCAGATCAGCCTGCCCTCAAATCGCATGCGCAGAATTTCCTCGGCGGTAAAGCGCGCCTGCCGAACCCCGACCGGGGTAATCGGCGGGTCTGCCCGCGGCAGGTCGTAGTCGCCGTTGACGTACTCCGACGGACAGGTCTGGCCGTGGCGCACAATCACCAGGCGCATGACCCTGGCCGCCGGCCGGATTGGTATACGCAGAAACCGCCTGGTTTCGCCCTCGATCAGCGTCAGGAAATAGTTCCCGTTCAGGTAAACCGTCCCCTCCGGCGCGTCCGGCAGCGGATAGCGCAGGTCGTCAGTCGGGCCGTGGCCATACAGTGCGAAATCCACGCCGAAGGCGGCGGGTATCGCCACATGATCGACCTCCATGCGGACGCCAAAGTACGTATGGCGCGAGAGATTCGGCACGACGCGCACCTTTCGCCGGCCCTCGGCAATCGACGTTACGTCGTTATTGCCTTTCACCCAGAGCACGGCGCCCGAATACCGCTCCATCAGATCGAGCATGCGCGGCGCGAAGCGCAGATAGCCGGGCACATGCTCCGGAAGCCTGCCCGCCTTGTACTCGTCCGCCATATCCCCCGTGTGCACCGTCAGCGCCGGGCGAACCGCCGACAGAATCGCTTCGGCGAACGGGTACAGGGTCGTGTCCGTGTCCGAGATGTGCAGAATGATCGGGTGAGTACACGACGCGGCAAAGGCGCTCGCCGCCCGCGCGCAGGACGCGGCGTCCCCGGGAAGCATGCCGTATTCCTTCGAACAGTCCATTCATTTCATCCTTTCAGCGAGCCAACCATAATTCCCTTCACGAAGAATCGCTGCACGAGCGGATAAACCGCCAGAATCGGCACGGTCGATACCACGATCAGGGCGTACTTCAGCAGATCCGCCATGCCCTGAATCTGAATCTGCGTTTCCTCGTCTATGAAATCCTCCATATTGATCTGGCTCTGAATCAGAACCTCCCGCAGGTAGACCTGCAGGGGGAAGAGGTTTTTATCCGTCAGATAGATGAACGCGTCAAAGTACGCGTTCCAGTGCCCGACGGCATACTGCATGGCGATGACGGCAATGACCGGCACGCTCAGCGGCAGCACGAACCGGAAGAAATAGACGAAGTCGCTGCAGCCGTCCATCATGGCCGACTCCATCATATCATAAGGGATGGAGGATTGTATATACGTTCTTGCGACAATCATCTGATAAACCGCCATTGCGCCGGGCAGGAGCATCGCCCAGACCGTATTGAGGAGCTTCAGGTCGCGCATCAGCAGGTACGTCGGAATCATGCCGCCCGAAAAGAGCATGGTAAACGAACACAGAAACACGATCGCCCCCTTAAACGGCAAGTCGCGCTTGGACAGCGGATAGGCGCAGATCATGCTCATGCACACGTTGATCAGCGTCCCCGCGCAGGTATAAAACAGCGTGTTTCTGAAGCCGATGAACACCTTCTGGTACTGAAAAACCTTGCGATAGCCCTCCACAGAAAAGCCCACCGGCCAGAGAACGACCTTGCCGGAGGAGACGGCCATCGGCTCGGAAAACGAGGCCGAAAGAATATAGACGATCGGATAAAGCACGCTGAGCGTGAGAAGGAACAGGATGACCGCAAGCACGGCGTAATACAGCCTGTCGTCAAAGGCCAGCTTTTTTCTGCTTCCGGCTGAGGTTCTGTGATTCATCATTTTCACCTTCCTACCACAAAGACACGTCGCTGACCCTGGAAGAGATCTTATTCACACAGACGATGAAGAACGTATTGATCAGCGCGTTAAACAGATCAATCGCCGTGGAGTATGAATAGTCCGCCCTGGTCGTCGCGCCGAGCGACTGTTTATACACATAGGTCGAGATGACCTCGCTCATTCTCAGGTTCAGATCGTTCTGCATGAGGATGACCTTCTCAAAGCCTATGTTCATCACGGAGCCCATCCGCAGAATGAGCTGAATCACAATCGTGGCAGTCAGCGCGGGCAGCTCGATATGCCATACGCGCTGCAGGCGGTTCGCGCCGTCGATCTCGGCCGCCTCCATCTGCTCCGCGCTGACATTGCCCAGGCACGCAAGGTAGAGTATCGACGACCAGCCGAAGGATTTCCACACGCCCGACCAGACGTACAGGTTGACGAATACGGTCGGACTGGCGAACAGATCCGCCGGTTTCTCGCCCGTCAGCAGCCTGCCCAGCACGCCGTAGAGGCCGGTGGTATTGTGAAACAGCTGATTGATGATGCCGACCAGGACGACCGTGGAGATAAAGTGCGGAATATAGGTGATCGTCTGAAGCGTCTTGCGCAGGCGAAGGCGTTCCACCGAGTTCAGCGCCAGCGCAAAGAGTATGGGGAACGGGAAGCCGGCGAGGATCGAATAGAGCGACAGCCGGATGGTGTTGACGAACGTACGCACGAACATCCTGTTATTCAGAAACCGGGTAAAGTTCTTAAGTCCAACCCACGGGCTGCCCCAGATGCCGTCTTTGAAGCTATACTTCTTGAACGCAATCTGCACGCCGAGCATCGGAATGTACTTGAAGATCAGAAGATATGCAACCGGCAGCAGCAAAAAGACATAGCATTGCCAGTTTCGAAGGACACGCGTTCGCAGCGGAATCCCTGTTGACTTGATTTGTCGCATTGGTGACAGCTCCTTCTCGCAAAATCCAATCGATCTGATCAGGGCGGCAGCGCGGGCAGACCCTGCCGCGGACAAGCCGGACATGATCCGCCCACGCCGCAGCGCCGCTGATTATTTGCTGCGATTGTAAGCGTTCTGAATCGTCGCGAGCGCGTCCTCAAGACCCATCGCGTTTGCCTCGCTCACATAGCCGTCCCAGTCTGCGTCGTCGTCCACATCGAGATCGCCCAGCACGAAGCGGGACCAGCACTCGTTCACATAGTTCACGATCGGCGTGTAAACCGTATCGTATACCTCGGTCTCCTCCTCGTCAAAGGGCAGTTGGCCGACATGCTTGCTCATATCGCAGAAGGTATGCGCCGTGCAGATGTCGTTCGCGTTGTCCACGGCGTACTGGTGCTTGATGCCCTCGGTGGTATCCGCCTGGCCAAAGAACAGCTTGACGCCGTACATGCGGGGGCCGGAGTTCGCCCAGTAATAGTTGTCCACGTCCGCCCAGGATTTCTGCTCAAGGGCAATCACCGTGGGGTAGCCCTGCTCGGTATAGGCGGAAAGCTCGCCCTCGCCGGGCTTATGCCATTCCTTGCCCTCGCGGCCGAACTTGCCCATGATGGTGATCTCCTCGGAGCAGAGGTAGTCGAGGAGCCGGAAGGCTGCGTCGGGATTTTCGCAGTTGGCGGAAATCAGCGCGTTTTTAAAGGGCACAGAGGGCAAGATGGGGTTCTCGCAGACGCCGTTGGGGCCGGTCAGGGTGATGACGTGGCGGTACTCATAGAACTTGTCGTCGCTGGAGGAGAGGTTGCTCGTCGATACGCGCGCCACCACGCCGCAGCGCGCCAGCTCCTCACTCTGAAGCGCGGTCATCTGCGTTTCATCCTGCGTGAAGGATTCGGGCATCAGCAGGCCGTCCGCAACCAGCCTGCGGACAAAGCGAACGCCCTCGCGGAACTCCTCGCGGTCGAACACCGCGTCCACCACGCCGTCCTCCGCGACGAGGTAGTCGGACGCGGTATAGACGAACGGATTCATCAGCGCCTTGCGAAGCGAGGCAATCGTCTTGACATTCGCAATGAGCGGAATCTCGTCGTTTTCGCCGTTTCCGTTCATGTCCTGATCCCGGAACTGGCAGAGCACGTCGTACAGATCCTCGGTCGTCCTGATGCTGTAGCGGTCAACGCCGAGCTGATCCAGCCAGGGCTGATAAATCAGGAGGCGGCTGCCCGAAACCTGGTTGTTATAGGACTCGGAATAGGACGGCATGGCGTAGATATTGCCGTCGTAGCAGGTCATGTACTTCACGAAGGTCTCGTAGTCGATCGCACAGCCGTTTTCGATGCTGTCGCGAAGGAAGTAGTTCATGCCGTTTTCCCAGTACTCGTTCAGGGGCAGGATCAATCCGGTGTCGCCCCAGGAAACCAGGGTCGAGTCGCTGGCCGCGATGCCGGCGCACATCAGGATGTCGGGCATCCCCTCGCCGCCCGCGGCGACCATCAGGTTGATCTTTGTGGTGAATTCGTCCTTGGGCAGCTCGATAAAATCAAGCGTGACGCCGGTTTTGTCCTCGATGTAAACGGACTGCTCGTTGGTCTCCCAGTCGATCACGGAAACGTTGGACGCGATGCCGACCGTGAGCGTGACCGGTTCGCTGACGATGGGCAGCTCGCCGGGCGCCGTGACGGCGACCTGCGCCGACGCGGTCATGACCAGCAGCATCGCCGCGGCGAGGAATGCGGACAGGGTACGAAGGGTTCTTCTCATGAGTAATTCCTCCTTTTTATTGGGTTTTCCGCCTGTATTATACACTGCCTTACCCGGCTCCCGGCAAGACAGAATCTGCCTTTCGTGTCCCATATACGGCGTAAAACAGGGTGAAAATCCCGTGACCGGGTGAAAAATGCGTCAAACGGTGTTTTTCCTTGACATTGCCGCCCTGCTCCTTTAGAATGAATTTGTCAGGTTTTTGAGGGGAGCGAGCAGTTCAATGATCCGAAGCACCGCGCTGAGACGTTTCTTTATACTGTACGTTTCCTTTTCACTGATCCTGGCCCTGATCCTGATTCCGATCTACAGGCTGACCCTGAAGGCCTACGCCGACAACTGCATCGCCACCTGCGAAGCGACGCTGAAGCACGGCGTGCGCGAGCTGGAGAGCGACGTCAACGCAGCCTGCTCCGCGGTCATGGAGCTGATGGAGGACAGCGGCTTTCGCGCCTTTGCGGGCAGCAGAATGCCGGATACCTCCGAATACGTCGCGCTGTACAAGCAGTTCGAGCAATTCAAGCGCACCATGTCCTTCCGCAAGATCGGCACAGACTGCGGCCTGATTTTCCCGAGCGGCCTGACGCTGACCTCAAAGCGCATTTATTATTCCGGTCAGGAGATGTTCGACCGTTTTCTTTGCTTTGACGGCTATGAGAGCTTTGACGACTGGTATCGCGCGCTCATGCGATACGGGATTCATTTCCTGCCCCTGACAGACGTCGCTGCGCCCTCCGGCAGCTACCGGGCCGTGACGCTCTCCTTCCGGCTGACCTCCGGCAACGCGGAATACTCCGCCGCGGCGCGCAAAATGGTGTTCTTCTGCACGTATTCGCAGGAGCATCTGCTGGATCTGCTGATGCTGACCGAGCTGTTTGAACGCAATTCGCTGACGATCGAGGACATGGATGGAAATGTCGTGTTCGACAATGGGAAGCCAGAGCACGATCTCGTCGCGACCGTCTCCACCTCCAGCGCGGCGCTGGGCCTGACGATCAGCATGGGCATCAGCAAAACGCCGTTTGAAGAGTCCCTGGAGGGGCTTTACAGCCTTATCCGCATGGCCTTTATCTCCTTTATCGCCGTGTCCGTACTGCTCGCAATCTGCTATGCGCGCACGAGCTCCAGGCCGGTGCGCAGGGTCGCAATGAACGCCGCGGGCGCCATGTCTGATGAAAGCCGTGAGGCAATTACGGACGAATACAGATACCTCAACGGCTTCATCCACAAGACCGCGTCCGATCTGGAAAGCTATCGCGCCACCGTCGCCCAGCAGAACAAAATGCTCGGCTCCATGATTCTGCGCCAGTGCTTTGACAAAACGGCCCTCGACGACGCCTTCCTGAAGGCATTCGCCCAGTACTTCCCGGATTTTCCCGCACAGTACGTGCTGGCGCTCGCCAAGCCCACGGCCAATGTCGCCGATCTGGACGCCCGTGCGGGCATGCAGATCGCCATGCTCGACGAGCTGCGCAGGATTCTGCCCCGAAACTCGATCATCCAGCCGACCAGCTACAACGGCACCATCGCGGCAATCATCCCGGTGGCCGAGGAGGACTGTCAGTCCGCGCTTGCCGGATGCCTCAACAGGCTCTCCCTCGAGGCGGACGGCGGCTATCGCCTGCTGATCAGCGAACCGGCAGGCCGCGTGGAAGATCTGCCCTCCCTTTACAGAAGGCTTCAGCTGATGAGCAGAGCGACCCGCACGATCCTGCCCTTCGTCTTCATCCAGGACGCGGACGAGGCCCCCGCCAACCTGCTCGACAACGTGGTCAAATCCATCGACGAGCGCTTCACAAACGCCCTGATGTACGGCGATATCGATTCCGCCCTGCAGCTAATTGCGGAGACCTTTGCCCTGCTGGACGCGCCGCAAGGCATTTCTGAGCAGGTCATTGCCTGCACGTTTCACGCCTATCTGTGCCGGATTGTGTCGGCCCGCAGCGCGCTCCATTTCACGGGAAGCGACGCCGTGCAAATCCCCGAGTACGACCCGAACAAGTCGCTTTCCGAGCTGCACGCGGAGCTTGAAGAGAGCGTCAGGGCGCTGTGCGCCACGCTGGCGGATTACCGCGCGCAGGCGAACGACTCGCAGCAGCAAAACGTCATCGCCTACATCAATCAGCACCTCAGCGACCCCATGTTCTGCGCCCAGTCGGTCATGGACTATTTCGAAATCAGTGATTACGCGCTGCAGCGCATGATCCGGCAGAGCACCGGCATGACCTTCTTTGAATACCTGGACAGCCGGCGCATGAACAGGGCGCGCGTCTGCCTGACCGAAACGGACATGCCCATCGCGTCCGTCATCCAGGAATGCGGCTATTCCTCTCGCAACACATTCTATCGCGCGTTCAAGCGCACCTTCGGCGTATCCCCCAGCGGGATGCGCTCCGCAGAGTAGCAGGAGGCTCACATGGCAGGCTGGTACAAAACGCACATGCACATTCACACGTCCTTCGAATACCGCGCGAGCATGCGCTCTCACGCCGAGCAGGCCAGAAGGTACGGCGTCGACGCGATGTTCATCACGGATCACGACGTGCGCATGAATCGCTTTGCGGACGGAATCGAGCACTTCCGGCTGAAGGCTGAAGGGGCGGCGTTCGTCGACGGCACGGGCTGGCATTTCGCGGACAACTCCCCCGCCCGCGCGGTTCGGGACGGGGACGGCTATTCCCTGCTCCTCCCGCCCGGTCAGACCATCTTCTTCGATTCCAGGGGAAAGCGGCATCAGACCTCGCTGCTTGCCGGCGTGACCTGTGCAATGGATTTTTACCTTCCTGAGCACACCTCGCTGAAGATCGGCCTGGTGCTGTCGCAAAACAGGAATCAGGAGATGCAGCATCTGTACTATGAAATCGGCGACTGTCCAAACCTGCCGGGCGACTGGATCATTCCCCTGCCCGAGCGGCGCGGGCGGGTGCACGTCGAATTGCCCGTATCGGAGGATATTCTCCGCTTCGACGAGCTGGGGCAGGACAACTGCTTCGCGTCGATCGCGCTGACCGCATACGGCGGCGAAGGCGCCCTGTGCCGCGGCTTCGACACCGAACGCATCTGGGTGGCCGAAGCCGTTCGCCTGCGCCAGAAGGAGCTTGCGCGGCGCATCTCCGAGGAATACGGCGTAGCGCTTTACCCCGCCACGGAGATTTCCCTCAGCAGCGGCGGCCGGGAATCGCATCACCTCTCGCTGAGCGATTTCGTGCCTGTGATCAACTATGAAGATGTTCACTACTCGTGGCAGGCAGACGACGCGCTCGCCTATGTGCGTGCTCTCGGCGGCACGTTTTCTATCAACCATCCGCTGGGCAAGTTCAAGCGGGGCTATGAAAAGGACACGCGAGCGCAGCGGCGCGCGCTGATTGAGGCGCTGGTCGGCGAATATCGCGAAAAGCAATGCTGCGGGGCGCAGCTGATCGAAACCGGTTTTCCGGCGGGACGGTATGGCTTCACCTGGGAGGAGCAGCTGGAGGTCGCGGACGAGCTGGCCATGCTCGGCTTTCGCCTGACGGGCTATGGCGACAGCGACAGCCACGACAGCACTGTCGGCTGGGCGAACGGCAACAACTTCGCCGCATGGATCTGGGCGGACGGCCTCGCACGGGAGCAGCTGGAGGCCGGCCTTCGCTCGGGCAGAGTTTATTCCGCCGACACCGCGCGCTGGCACGGCGTGCTGGAGGAATTCACGGTGAACGGCGCGGAAATGGGCTGCACGGTCGACGCTGCCAGCGACGCGCCGCTGTGCCTGCGCGCGAGACTGAGGGGACTGACTGAAGCGCTCGTCTGCCGGGTCATGGTGAGCGGCGTCTGCGTCCACACAGCACCCCTGACCGGAGACGCGGCCGGGCTTCAGGTTCAAATCAAAAAAGGCAGGGGCGTTCTCTCCCCCGCGCGCCTGGAGCTGCTTGCGCAGTCGGACGGAAGGTGCATTCTCCAGACGAATCCGGTCTACATTCGTACTTTTCAGGAGGTAACCAATGATTCAAATCGGCGTCTCTCTGGCAATGGACGTATTATGTGAAACGCCCCGCAGTGACGCACAGCGCGACCTGCTGTCGCATGGCGGGATCGCCGGACTGCTTCAGGCGCTCAGTGAGGCCGGCGCATCCTGCGTCGAGCTGCGCACGGTCAATGACAAGGAAACCGAAGCGCGCGTGCGTCGGGCGCTTCAGGCCGTGTGGGAGGCCGGACTGACCGCGACAATTCACGGCGTGCTGAAGGAAGAAACAGCGGACGCGAAAGCCTTCCTCGACAAAATCCAGCCAGTTTTTGAACGGCAGCGCCGTGTGACAGTCACACTTCACCCGATCAGGCAGTACGCGACGATCGAGGAGAACCGGAACGCAACAATCCGCGCGCTGAAGGCCTACGCATCCCTTACGGTGGGAAGCGGAATCACCTTCGCACTGGAAAACAACCGCATGAAGGCGCCCGGCGACCTGCTCGTCTCGCCCTCCGGCGTGCTGAGCATACTCGACGAGGCGCAGCTGCCCTGCGTGGGCGCGTGCTGGGACGCAGGACACCTGTACTCAGACCACAGGGCCTATCCGCTGGACGCGCCCAGTGCCCTGCCGGACGTTCGCTTCGCCGCCCGCGCGGTGCATACGCACATTCACGACCTGGCGGATCGGACGCATTACCCGCTGGGGCGGGGTACGCTGCCGCTCGCGGACGTAATCGAGCTGCTTGCGCGGACGGGCTACGACGGCGTGCTGAACTTCGAGCCGGAGCCGGAACGCTGGCATGGCCTGTACCCGGACGCGCTGGGCGAATATACCCGCTCGATCAGGCGACTGAGCAGCGAGGCGGCGCGCGCGTGGGACAGGCTGATCATTCTGGGCACCTGCGCGGGCACGGAGCCCATGCCGGGCCGCCATCACTGCTCCTTCTGCGTCGCGCATCGGGGCAGGCTGTACTGGTTCGACGCGGGCGAGGGCTGCGCCTACACCGCCTCGATGCTGGGGCTTGACCTTCAGAAAATCCACGCGGTCTTCCTCACGCATTCGCACATGGATCACATCGGCGGGCTCGGAAACCTCCTGTGGACGGTTCGCAAGCTGGACGAGATGAAGCACGGCCGTCAGGGGCTGCCGCTCTCCCTGTATTCGCCCGAGCCCGTCGTATGGAGCGCGCTGAGGTCGCTTCTCTCCGTCACGGAGGGAAGTTTTCAGTGCCGCTTTCCCATCAATGAGACGACGGTGCAGGACGGCCTGGTCTTTTCCGAGGAAGGTTTTCGCGTGACCGCCCTGCACAACGCGCATCTGCCCGCGCGGGAGGACGGGACGCATCGCAGCTTCAGCTATCTCATTGAGGCGAACGGCCTGCGCATCGTGTTTGCGGGGGACGTAAGGCATGTGAGCGAGATCGCTCCGCTGCTGGACGGCGCGGACGTGCTGCTTGCAGAAACCGGGCATCACCTGCCGGAAGCCGTTGTGCGCGAGCTGGTCGGGCTGGGGCTTTGCCCGCCGAAGCTCATGTTCATTCATCACGGCCGCGCAATCCTGGAAAAGGGCGAAGCGGCAGTCGCCCGCGCCCGCGAAAGCTATCCAGGCGAAATCATCGTGCTGAATGACGGCGATTCATTCGCTTTGCAAGAAGGCTTCCCAATGGCAGAGGTAAATCCCACGCTCGCTCCCGACTGACAGACAAAGACGCGATTCGCTCATGCGAACCGCGCCTTTTCGTTATTGCTGCACCTGTGAAAACAGCTGCATGATCTGCTCCTCCGTCTCGTCCTCACGCAGCTGGCGCGCCGTCAGCAGATAGCGGCCGTCGTCGTGGGTGTAGGAGCAGGTGACCAGCGTGATGAGCTGATCGTCCGCGTCTACGTCGAGCGGAATGTCGTAGGTGGACTTGGCAAGCATGGCGTCGATAAAGCTCTGCTTCTCGTCCGGGGTATCGAAGTTGAACCTCGTGATCTTGATGTAGCTGGGATCGCTGGGCGTCATGGACGCGTCGAACAGCGACACGAGCACATACTTTCGCGGCTCGCTCTCCCAGGCATACTGCACCGAAATGATCGGATATTGCCGCAGGAAGGAGACGTCGCGATAGGCCTTGAGCGTACCGAACATGGAGCCGTTCTTCATGTTATGACCATAAATCAGCATGTGGTCGTCGCTCATGTCAGGGTTATTGCGCTCGTCCAGGAAGATCGAACCCGCGCTGCTGTACGCGCCATAGAAGTCGTGATCCATGTAGAACTCGTTATTGCGGTACAGTATAGGCAGGTCGATGTCCTTAGCCGCCTTGATCCAGCCGATCAGATCGTTGTTCTGGGCATAGAGCTGCTCAAACTGCGGCTGAAGCACAGGTTCCGTGGGCTGAGTGACCACCGGCGTAAGGTTATTTGCGCTTTCCTGAGCGGGAACGGCAGTCGCCGTGGCCTGGGGAACGCCCGTGGGAGCTTCCGTCACAGCGTCGGTCGGCGCGACAGTTGCCGACGAAGCGAGCTGCTGCGGGGTCTCAGTCACCGTAGAAGCGGGCGTATCAGTGATCGTGTTCTGCGCGGTGCTGAACTGATCCTGAAGCCCGGTATTGACCTTCTTCACATGTTTGTCCGCCAGAATGAGCACGCCAAAGTACACGCAGCCCATAATCAGAACGATGGTCGAGCAGACTTTCAGCGCATCCCTCAGCTTATCGGAGAAGGATTCGCGTTGCTTGCGATTGTGATGTGCCATCTGCTGCGTACCTCCAGAAAATGGTAGGAAAGTGTCGATTCAAAAGATCCCGGAAGCATACTGGACGCTTCCGGGATGGGGCTTGGACAGGCATCAGAGGTTTTCACGGGGAAAACCAGAGAATGCTGTATGCGGGGTGATTACTTGCTCACCTTGCGGCTCAGCACCAGGCAAGCGCCAGCCAGGAGCATCAGGCCACCCATCACGTACACGGCGTTGGCGGAATCGCCAGTCTTCGGCACGTCAGTGGAGGGAGTCTTGGTGGGCTTGGAGGTGGGCTTCTGAGTGGGAGCGGTGGTCGGGGCCTGAGTGGGGGCCTTGGTGGGCTCCTCAGTGGGCGCGACGGTGGGCTCCTCGGTGGGTTCGGGAGTCGCGGTGGCGGGAACCTCGGTGGGCTCCTCCTTCACGGGGTAGAAGTCCTTCGAAGAGGAGAAGTCGGAGATGGTGACCTTGTCGCCCGGCTTCAGCGCGAAGGTCTTGTGGCCCTTCGGGCTGCCGCCAAGGGACTGGCCATTGGCATACACGCCGACCGAAGTGTCAAACTCGGTCACGTCCCAGTACAGGACGCCGTCCTTGTAGGACACGGTGGCCGTCAGAGCGCTGGCGCTGACCGCGAGAGCGAACAGCAGAACCAGAGCCAGAACCACGGAAACGATTTTTTTCATGGTATTAGTTCTCCTTTTTGTTACTTGGTGGCGTGGCCGTAGCGCTTGATCTGGTTGAGCATCTTGCTGTCGGCGTTGGCGTCGTCAGTGATGATGACCAGGAACTCGTGCAGGGTCGCGCCAGCGGGAGCCTTAATGCCATTGGCATTGAAGTAGCCGTTGTCGTCGATCGGGCGGACATCGTCGAACACCCAGTCTTCGCCCGCGCCGTCCTTGAAGGTCCAGCGGATGTAGGCGTACTTGGTGGACAGAATCCAGGTGGCGGCAGTGTCGTTCTTCAGAGTGATCTGACCCATGCCGGTGGTCTTCGGGCCGAAGGTCACGCCCTTCAGGCTCACGTTGTACTGCGGAGCCTCGAGAACGGCGGTCTTCTCCACGCCGCACAGACGGCAGGTGTAGGTCCAGGCCTTGTTCTTCGCATCCCAAGTGGTCTCCCAGTCATGCTTGACGGGCAGGCTGGCAGCCTTGTAGTACTGGCCGCAGTGCTCGCACAGATAGTAGGCTTCGCCGACCTGGCCGCACTTGGACTGGGTGGCGGTGGGCTCGATGTAAACGGGCTTGCCGTTGAACATGCCGTTGCTGTCGCCAGTCGCCCAGACGTGCTTGATCATTTCAGACTCAACCACGGTCTTGGTCTGCTTGCACCTGGTGCACTTGTAGGTAACCTCGAAGTTCTGCAGGCAGGTCGCGTCGTCCTTCTTGGTGAAGGGCTCCTTCGCGAGCGGCACAGTGCTGACCTTTTCCCAATTGTGCTCGGTGTACAGCTTGGGCTCGATGACGACCAGCTTGCACTTCTTGCAGTAGAAGGACAGCTTGGCGGGCTTGGTGCAGTCCACAACCTCGTAAGTGATCTTGCCATTCGTGACGGAATGGGTCATGTTATCGGCAGCGATCGGGCGGGTCTCATCCACCTCGTGGCTGTTCGGAACAACCATCGGATAACCGGGCTTGTGCTCGCCGCAGGCGGTGCACACGATGTCGATCTTGCCGGGCTTGTCGCAGGTCGCAACCACAAGCACCTTGGTCTGCCAGTTGTGGCCGGCAGCGGGGATGACGGTGGTGAAGGACTCGCCGCACTTCTTGCAGACGTGGCTCATCTCACCGGGCTGGGTGCAGGTGGCGTTCTTGGTGATCTTGTCCTTGGCCGGATCAGCCTCGGGCTTGTGGGGCAGGATGGTCTGAATCTCGTTGTAGGGGCAGTACACACACTTGACCGCCTTCAGGCCGGTCTTGGAGCAGGTTTCCTTCTCCAGGATCGCAAGATCCTCGGTGAGCTTGTGGCCCTTGCCCGCAACCTTGATCTCGGTGGTCTGGGCGCAGCGCCAGCAGCGCTTCACGACGGTGTAGTCGGTGCAGATGGAGATGTTCTCGAAAGCAGCGGCACGATTGGCCTCGTAATCCGCTTCCCAGTCCTCGGTCTCTCCAACCTCGGCAACCGGGTACTCCATGACCTTCTGCTCGTTGACCTTCTGCTGCCTGTAGGCCAGAACCTCGCCGAAGTCATGCTCGTCGTGAGACCAGCCAGCGGCGTTCACGCGCTCGTTTTCGCAGCCGGGGTTACGGCAGATGTACTCCACGATCGGAGCCTCGGTGCAGTCATTCGGGAAGTTCTCGCCGACAAACTGCATCCACTGGTCCTTGGCCATCTGAAGGAACTGTTCCTTATCCTCGGGCGTGGTAATGGATTCCGCCACGTTCTGCAGGAAGTTCTCCCAATCGACAACCTTGACCTGGAAGCCTTCCGCCGGATAGAAGACCATATCGCGCACGTTCATATCGGGATCAACGTAGCGGATATGCAGGCCAACATACTGATGGCCGGTCTTCGGGATGGTGATGGTCTTTTCCCAGTTGCAGGCCTTGCAGACCAGCTTCACGAAGCCGTCCTTCTCGCAGGTCTGGGGCTGGTAGGTGTACTCGATCGGGCCGTAGCCGTTCGCCTTGGCGATTTCGACCGTGCCAACAACCACTTTGCCGTCCACAGTGTAGGTGCCGGCGGTGCAGGTGTTCTTGTCGGCGTCATAGTCGGCGACATACATGTCGATGAACGCCTTGTCGTGGGTCAGCTTCGGAATGACCTGACCGTCCATGAACATGGGGTCAGTGCCGTTGTAGTAGTTGCCGCACAGGGAGCAAACCGCAGCGTGGCCGCTCTTGCCCTCGGTGGTGCAGGTGGGAGCAACATAGTAGGGGTCAATGGGGTTGTCAGGATCGTTGTGCTTGTTGATGACCTTTTCGCCATTAACGAGCACGAAGCTGCCCTGGGGAACCGCGTCGACGTACTTGATGGTCTTGAGCGTCGCGTCGGTGTATTCCCAGTTCATCTTGTACCAGAAGTGACCCAGAGCCTTGACGGCCTCGGTCTTGGTTTCATTGCAGCCGGGGTTGACGCACTTGTACGCCAGAGCGCCGTCGGTGGTGCAGGTGGCGTTCACGTCGTTCTTGGGTTCGCGCTGCCAGTTGTGGCCGGTGGCGCGGACGACGACCTTGATGTCGGTCCGGCCGCAGACGCTGCACTTATGATAGATGATGAAGCCATCCTCAGTGCAGGTAGCCGCCTTCTGGTCTTTCACGGTCGTGCCGTTCACTTCCACGAAGGTATGATTCTCGGTCACGGGAATCACGCGGGTGAACTTCTCATGGCAGACCTTGCACTCGCCCTTTTCGAGACCCTGATCCTTGCAGGTAGCGGGGGTCTCTACCGTCCATTCGATATCATGAACCTTGTTTTCCGAAGTGCACTGAGTGCTTCCATCCGGAAGCGTCTGCCCTTCGCCTTCCGCGCCGGCAAAGCTGAAGCAGCTCAGAGCCATCAGCAGTGCCAGAACCAGAGCAAGAAACTTCTTCATAAGCTTCAATCTCCTCTTTCTTGGTTGTAGTTAGAACTCCGTCAGGTTCGGCAGGGACCTCTCCCGGGTGCAGCAGCCCCACACTGGCATCCAGAAGTAGACAATCTACACACTCCTTTCCTCTAGGATTGTCGCGGAAGAATGTTACTTCTTCACGTGACGCAACAAACAGTCGTCCTGCGTCATTAGGGAAAGTATCCACGCCTGCCCCTAATAGAATTCTGTACGCTTATTATAGATCAAAACCTGGAAATCCGCAACCCTATTTGGCCCATTTTTTGAAATTTTTCTCTTTTTTTTCAAAAGTGGATAGAGTTTATTGCAAATCATCGGTGAGTGCGTACATTTTCGCCCGTCGATGCGGCATTGTGACGCGCCTGAAGCCTTCGGAAACAGGTTTGTGCCCGTTTTGTTGTACATGTGTCCTATCCGTCACATAACTGAAATACTTCCGACATCGGTCTGTGACCTGCGCCTTGAAAGAGACTTCGGTCTGTTTTGCTCAGCCGCGCTTCCTGAACAGGCCGAACAGCCCGCCCGCGGCCTTCTCCCCCGAGGTGATCGCGCCCACCTCGTAGCCGGTCGCCTCGATCGCGCGGCGCAGCGCCCGCTCGTCCAGCGCGCGCTCGCTCTCGATCACCGTGCGCCCCTTCGCGTGCGACGAGGTCACCCTGCGCACCGGCAGCGCCGCGCGAATCGCGTCGTTTACGTGGCTTTCGCACATGCCGCACATCATGCCCCTGACTTCAACGGTCGTTTCGATCATTGTGTACCCCTTCTTTCTCGCAGTCGGTCGTTCGCGGAGCAAAAACAGACCGAAGTCGCTTTTGCCTCGCTCGTTAAAGGTATCTAACACCGCACAGTATACCCGTTTTCCCGCGCGCTGTCAATCCCTGAAGGGTAAAAAAACACCCGCCGGAAAGGGTCGATCCGGCAGGTGGCAAACAGTCGAGACGCGTCCGCGGGATAAGAGAGCTATGCAGTCGGGTTTGTGAAGGAGAGAGTGTTTTGTGCACCGTCTTTTGTATAAGGAGGCGCGGAGCGCTCGCTGAATTTGCTGAAACGTTCCCCAAACGAGCTGTTGACGGCTATCCGGGGATGTCGATGGCCTGAAGGAGTGCGAAAAGCAGCAGGCAGAGGAGGATCACGGCCAGGCTGATCAGCCTGCGCCGGAGCATCGTCACTTCAGCGCTTCGCCCAGCGCGCGGCAGGCGGCCAGCGCGTCCTCGTCCGGATCATCCTGGCAGATCACGCTGTCGCAGGCAAGCGCCGCGCCCGCGCCCAGGCATTCCTCTTCCCAATTTCGCATCCACTCGCCGTCGCCCCAGCCATAGGAGCCGAACAGCGCGACCTTCCTGCCGGCCAGCGCCGGCTTCACCGCGTCGAACATGGGCTGGAATTCCTCTTCCTCGAGCACCTCGGCGCCCATTGCCGGGCAGCCCATGGCGATCGCGTCATATTCCTTCGCCTGATCTGGGCCGAATTCGGCCGCGGTAAACAGCCTGCCCTGCGCGCCCTCGGCCACAGCCTGCGCCATCGCCTCGGTGTGGCCGGTGCCGCTCCAGTAAACTACGCATACCCTGTTCATGTCAGATACCTCCCGTGAATCGATTTTTTGTATGTCAGGCGGCGATTGTCAGCCGCGAAACACTGAATCCGCGCGCGTAGCAGCTCAGGTAGACCTCTGTACACTTGCGGTACAGCGCAAACAGCCGCTGCGCCTCGGCGACGTTGGAGTAGGCCTTCCAGCAGCCCGCGCACTGAAAGCGACAGCCCCTGTGCTCGATGAAGCCGATCACGTCGGAGAGCGGGTAGTCCAGAAACACGCCGATCTCGTGCGGGAATTCCTCGCCCGGCCGCATGTGGCCGCACAGCGTGTCGAGCGCGCCGGGCACCGTGAAGTCCTCGTAGCCCTGTGCCCGGAGAAAGGCCTGCGCGTCCGGGCGGCTCAGGCGCTCCGCCAGCATCGACGGGCGATACACGTACACCAGGGCGCGCTTTTCGCACGCGCGCAGCAGGCAGGCTCGAACGCCCTTTTCGCCGAGCGCCGCGTTTGCCTGCTCAAGGTTCGTCCGGACGTCCTCGCCCGGCGCACCCTGAAAGGAAAACAGACTGCCGCACTTGTGCCCGGCCAGCGTGGCCGCGCAGTGACGGATCAGATCCTCTTCGAAGCGATGCGACATGCGTCATTCTCCTCTCGCGGTTAGATATATCTAACCTTTGGCCTTTTGAAATCCTCGCGGGGTTCCGCGAGGTTTCTGTGGCTCCTGCTACGTTCCTATCTTATCACAGGAAGGCGGCTTTGTCAATTACCCGCGAGGTTAAATAACTCTAACCTTCTTGAAAATACTGTATTCGCCGACCGCGGCAGGCCTTCCGATCGATTCGAAATCAGACCTCGCGCGGAACCGTATCCTGGGTTTTGAACGCCTTGAGATCCTTTTCTTCGGCCACCGGCGCAAGGAAGATGCTGATGTACTCGCTGAACAGGCGGGAGTACTCCTCCGAGTTTCCCTTGTGCATGTTTTCCAGCTCCTCGTGCGGGTTGAAGCCGGCGGTATGGCTGACGCGCTGCCAGGTGTGTACGGCGATATTCGAGCAGTGGTCTGAAATGCGCTCCACATTGGTGAGCACCTCCATAAAGGAAATGCCGCGCTGAATGCCGCACTCGCCGCGCTTGAGCCGGTCGATATGCTTCTGCTTGAGCAGCTCGATCATGCTGTCGATGGTTTCCTCCAGCGGCTCCACGCGCCGGGAGATGTCCTCGTTCTCCTTGCGCAGCGCCTCCAGCGTCAGGTCGGTGATGGCGTGCACCGCGTCCATCAGGTACCGAAGCTCGTACTTGCACACCTCGGAAAACTCGATCTTGTTCTCCTCGTTGTACTGCGCCACCTCGGCAATGTTCACGCAGTAGTCGCCGATTCGCTCAAAGTCGCCCAGAGCGTGCATGATCAGCGTCATGCGCTGCGTCTGCTCCTCGTCCAGGTTGTGGCTGTTGACCTTCATCATGTACTCGCCCAGCGTGGCCTCGGCCTTGTCCAGGAACTGCTCGTTGCCGTTCAGCCGCGCCACGATCGCTTCATTATATTTGCCCAGAAGGGACGCGTCCCACTCGATGTTCTCAATCGCCGCCTCGCCCATGGCCACAACCACCTGGAAGCACTGCTCAATGGCGATCGAAGGCGTGACGAGGAAGGTGTCGTCCAGCCGCGCCAGCTCCTTGTCCGCACGGGACTCCTCCTCGCCCGGAATCATGCGCCTGCTCAGCGCTAAGAGCGGCGTGACGGCCGGGAAGAGAAGCAGCGTGGTGGACAGGTTGAAGAGCGTATTGAAGTTCGCGACATTGCCTCGGCCGGCCACGTCGCCCAGCAGCCAGGGGTCGGGCGTCGCGCGCAGCGCCAGCAGCGCCGCCAGGTAAATCAGCGATCCGGTGATCATCACCAGAATGTTGACCGTTACCGCAATGCGCGCCTTGCGATTTGTGCCCAGGCTGGAAATCACGATCGGTACGAATTTTCCGATGTTCATGCCGATAATAATCGGTATCGCCATGCCCATCGTGATCTGCCCGGTCACCGACACCGCCTGCAGAATGCCGACCGACGCCGAAGCGCTCTGAAGAATGCTGGTAATGACCATGCCGACCAGCAGGGCAATCAGCGGATTGTTCAGGTAAGAAAACAGTCTGTGAATCGATTCGGACTGTGACAGCGGCGCGGAGGCTTCCTCGATCATCGACATGCCCACGAAAATCACGCCAAAGCCGATCATGATCGAGGCGATGTTGCGCTGCTTCTCGCGCTTGGTCATCAGGCGAATCCCCGCGCCCGCCGCGATGAACAGCGGCGCGATCGTAGACGGATTGATCAGCGT
>CAKUFB010000004.1 GCA_934647145.1 uncultured Clostridia bacterium | reverse complement strand
GCAGGACGAGAATTCGCCCTCCACCATCAGCCTCTACGCCGCCACCTTCGAAGACAAGGACAAAATCTCCGACCTCATCTCCCGCTACAACGAGCAGACCGCCGAGGCCGACCAGATCTCCTACACCGACTACGTGGCGCTGCTCATGTCCTCGATCACCACCATCATCAACGCCATTTCCTACGTGCTGATCGCCTTCGTGGCCATCTCGCTGGTGGTCTCCTCGATCATGATCGGCATCATCACCTACATCTCGGTGCTCGAGCGCACCAAGGAAATCGGTATCCTGCGCGCGATCGGCGCCTCCCGCCGCGACGTGTCCCACGTCTTCAACGCGGAAACGCTGCTGGTGGGCTTCGTCTCCGGCGCGCTGGGCATCGGCATCACGCTGCTGCTCAACCAGGTCATCAACCTGATCCTGCACCACCTGACCGGTATCGGCGCGCTCAACGCCATCCTGCCCCCCGCCGGCGCAGTCATCCTGGTGCTCATCAGCATGCTGCTCACCTTCATCGCCGGCCTGATTCCCTCCGGCGTCGCCGCCCGCAAAGACCCCGTCGTCGCGCTGCGCACGGAATAAAGGATACGTTCGAGAGGCCGCCTTTTTGAAAAAGGCGCCTCTCGAGCTCTCCCGGAAAACACTTGCTGCCGCGAAGCCTCAAGCAATGCGCTCCTGAACTGAGTGGAAGCACAGCCGCGATACCTCAGCGCCTCTCGAGCTCTCCCGGGGTTTTTTGACAGTCTGGCCTCCCCTGAAAGGGGAGGTGCCTGTGACACAGGCGGTGGGGTTCCTAAACGAAGAATCCGGGAGCTTTAATTTATGGCTCCCGGATTCGTGTTCTGTCCGGCGGCAGCAAAGTGGCTGTCGGCACTGCCGACCGGCGGCAGCGGGTATCGGCTTTGCCGAGTCGGCAACGCCGACTTGAGTTTTTCGGAGAATTCCGAAAAACCGAAGAATCCGGGAGCTCCAATCTATGGCTCCCGGATTCGTGTTCTATCCGGCGGCAGCAAGTGGCTCCGGGCACTGCCCGGCCGTAATCCTTGTGGGGTACCGCCTCGAGTTTTCCGCAAACGAAGAATCCTGAGGCCCTAATCTATGCCCGAAGGATTCGCTTGGCCGGCGCTAGCACCGCCTGCTTTTGCGCGCGGGGCAGGTATTTCTGATTGACAGCCGCGCGGATGGGTGCTATACTGACTGGGGAAATTCTTCCGCGAAGAGGATGGGTGATGCGCGTGCTGACACGCCTGAAGAACAGCCGGCTGCATTTTCTGTTTAACCTGAAGGATGAGCGGGCGAAGGGCCGCTGCGTCATGCTGACCAGTTCGCTTCTGACCTCGCTGGTCAGCATCCTGACGGGCGGCCTGTTTTACACCAGCTTTCTGATCGCCAACGGCATCGACCTGGTCAAGGTCGGTATTATTTCGTTTGTTCCCTTCATCGCCAACCTGTTTTCCGTGTTTTCGCCCAGCATCCTGGAGCGCTTTGAGAAGCGAAGGTGGGTGCTCGCGGGCGGGCGGCTGGCCTACCACACGCTGAACATACTGGGCGTCACGCTCATGCCCATGCTCGTGCGCGACCAGCAGCTCAAGATGATCCTGTTCGTGGTGATCGTGTTCGCCGCGAACATCGTCAGCGCGCTGTTTTCCAGCGGCTATACCGCCTGGCACCTGCACTTCATCCCCAACGAAATCCGCGCCGAGTACTTTTCCGCCTCCTCGGCCATCTCGGGCCTGCTGTGCTATGCGTTCGCGCTGATCTTCTCGGCCGTGGCGGACGCGTTCAGCGCCTCGCCCTACGCCCAGACGGTCATCGTCATCCTGCGCCTGCTGGGCTACGTGCTGGCGCTCGTCGAAATCGCCGTGCTCTTGAGCCCGGTCGAGTACCCCTATGAGCGCAGCGGCGCGCACCCCCGCCTGCGCGACATCGTGACCAAACCGCTTTCCCACAAAAAGTTCATGCTGACCATGCTGGTGGTCTTCCTGTATACCTTCGGCGCCAACGTGCCGGCCTCCGCGCTCAACTACTACCTGGTCAACGACGTGAAGGTCAGCTACACGCTGATCCAGTTCCTGAACCTGTGCTATCCCGTGTGCATGATTCTGCTCATGCGCTACTGGCAGCGGTTCATCCGCCGGTTTGGCTGGCTGCGCACCTTCGCCGCCTCGCTTTTGATGACCGCGCCCACCGTGCTGGCCTATTCCTGCGTGACCGCAGGCAATTACCTGTGGCTGCTGACCGCCGTGCGCCTGAGCCAGCACGTCATCATGATGGGCATGAACATCGCCTATTCCAACATGAGCTTCCTGAACATGCCCCGGGAGGATCAGACCAACTACATCGCCTTCAATACCATCACCGCCAACCTGGCCGCCTTTCTGGGCATGATGTGCGGCACCTGGTTCGTGGGGCGCTTCCCGAGCCTGTCCGTCACGCTGCTGGGCAGGCAGTTCGGCAGCGTGCAGGTGCTGATGTGGTTCGAGGCGCTGATGCAGGTGGCCGTGGCCTGCCTGGTCTTCGCCAGGTACAAAAGCATGACGCCCGACGACAGCAACGAATAAGGAGTTCACCATGGATCGCAAAGACGAAATCATCCTGAAGCAATACGAGATCATCCGCGGCCTGACCGAGCGCAGCCTGAAGAGCGAGCGCGGCCTGGGCGGCGTTGGCAGCGATTTCTGGGGCGCGCCGCAGATGGAGCAGGTCGAGAAAAAGCAGCGGGCCGACGCGCCCGCGAAGCCTGAACCGGCTCCCGAGGAGGAAAAGACCGAGACCATCGACGAGCTCAAGGCGGAGCTTGCCGGCTACATCGGCCTGGAGGGTGTGAAAAAAGAGGTCAGCAACCTCATCAACATGATGACCGTCTGGAAAATGCGCCAGGAGCACGGCCTGCCCAATGTGGACATGTCGCTGCACATGGTGTTCTCCGGCAATCCCGGCACCGGCAAGACCATGATCGCCCGGCTGATGGCGCGCGTGTACAGGTGCCTGGGCATTCTGTCCAAGGGGCAGCTGGTCGAGGTGGACCGCAGCGGCCTGGTGGCGGGCTACGTGGGTCAGACCGCGACCAAGACCAGCGAGGTCATCGGCAAGGCGCTGGGCGGCGTGCTGTTCATCGACGAGGCCTACACGCTCTCGGGCGGCGCGGAAAACGACTTCGGCCAGGAGGCCATCGACACTCTGCTCAAGGCCATGGAGGATCACCGCGAGGATCTGGTGGTTATCGTGGCCGGGTACGACGGCCTGATGGACGCCTTCATCCACTCCAACCCCGGCCTTGAGTCCCGCTTCAACCGCTACCTGCACTTCGACGACTACACGATCGACGAGATGCTGGCCATCTTCAACCTGCAGTGCAAGAAGGGCAAGTATCAGATCGACGCGGACGCGGACGACGAGCTTCGCCAGCTGCTCGTGGACGCGAACACCAACTCCATCTCCTTCGGCAACGCGCGCGGCGTGCGCAACCTGTTCGAGAAGGTGCTGGTGTGCCAGGCCAACCGCCTCGCCGCGATGCAGGACGTGACCACCGAGGAGCTCATGCGCATCACCGCCCAGGACATACTCGACGTGAACAAGGACGACGAGCCGGGGCAGGCAAAATAAACATCGCGCCCCTCCGACTAATTGGTGGGGCGGCAGGTGGGGGCAGGCTCAGCCTGCCGGGCAAACTTCGGTGGGGGTCTGGGGGAGCGCGAAGCGAAGCGGAGTCTCCCCCAGCCAGACCGAGTCGGCAGCGCCGACAGAAAATCCGCAGGAAATTCCTGCGGATTCGAAGACCTTGGCTGCTTCAATTTATGGCGGCCAATGGTCGTCGATAGAACTCGCGGCAGCAGGTGGCTGTCGGCACTGCCGACCGGCAGCAGGTGGGGCAGGCTCAGCCTGCCGGACAAACTTCGGTGGGGGTCTGGGGGAGCGCGAAGCGAAGCGGAGCCTCCCCCAGCCAGACCGAGTCGGCAGCGCCGACGTGAGTTTTTCGGGAATCCCGAAAAACCGAAGAAATCAGCCGCTCTGATGAATGGCGGCTGATTTCGTGTTCTGTCCGGCGGCAGCAAGTGCGTGCAGGCTCAGCCTGCCCGACCCGGTCAGAAGGGCAGCAGGTTCAGGTGCTCGAGCAGGATCTTCACGCCCAGCAGCACCAGAATCGCGCCGCCGGCCAGCTCCGCGCGGGACTTGTACTTCTCGCCGAAGACGTTGCCCACCTTCACGCCGACTGCGGACAGGGTAAAGGTGATCGCGCCGATGAACAGCACGGCCCAGAGCAGGTTGACCTCGAGAAAGGCGAAGGTGATGCCGACCGCCAGCGCGTCGATGCTGGTGGCGACGGCCAGCACCAGCATGGCCTTCACGGAGAGATCGTCGTCGGCCCTTTCCTCGTCCCTGGAGAGCGCCTCGCGGATCATGTTCGCGCCGATCAGCGCCAGCAGCACGAACGCCACCCAGTGGTCGTACCTGGTGATGTACGAGGCGAAGGAGGTGCCCAGGAAGCAGCCGATCGCGGGCATCAGCGCCTGAAACCCGCCGAACCACGCGCCGACCAGGCAGGCCTTGCGCGGCGTGACCTTCTTCATCGCCAGGCCCTTGCACACCGACACCGCAAACGCGTCCATCGACAGCCCGACCGCCAGGATAAACAGCTCCAGTCCGCTCATTTCCCGTTCTCCTTCCATCCGTCCGGCTTCAGCGAGCCGGTGGTTTCCACCACGTCCACGCGATACCGCTCGCATACCTGACGCAGCTCGCCCTCGTCCTCCAGTATCCACGCGCCCACCTGCGCGCCCAGCCTTCGCGCCAGGCGCACGCGTTCCTCGTCCAGCGGGGGCGTCTTGCACCAGCTCGTCAGGCGGTTTTCGAAGGGCATCCAGACGATCAGCCGGCGCCCCTTCGCCCGCGCCGCAATTTCCGCCAGGCGCGCCGCGTCGACCGGGCCGTCATAGTGGATCGTCGCCTGAGGAAAGCGCGAGGCGACCCGCTCAAGGTAACTCAGACGCACGCAGGTAAAGCCCAGCAGCTCGCCCAGCTCCGCCTCCTCGGCCAGGTCAAACAGCGCTTGTGTCTGCGCCTCGTCAAAGGACTCGATCACATTGTCCAGCTTGAGCGGCATGCGCCTCTCACGCGCCAGTGAAAACACCTCGCAAAGCAGCGGCAGCGGCTCGCCCGCAAACCGCGCGTCCTTCCAGGAGCCATATTCCAATGCCCGCGCTTCCGCGAGGGTCATATCCGAAATCGCCCGCGCCTGAGTCAGCGCCTCACCCGAGGCCGTGCGTCCGGTGCGGTTGACCGTGCGGTCGTGCAGCGCCACGCACGCGCCGTCTTTCGTGAACTTCGGGTCGAGCTCGATCAGGTCGTAGCCCTGGTCGCAGGCCGCCTGAAACGCGGCGAGCGTATTCTCCGGATACTCCGTGCTCACCCCCCGATGCGCCTGCAAAAGCACCTGACAGCCGTTTACCGTACGCATGCTTCAAACCTCATTTCATCGTTTTATGGAAATGCAGAACCTTATAATAATTCTCCGTGTCGCCATCAGTTCCTGCAAGGTCGCAAAAAACGCCTCCGGCGCAACCGGAGACGCTCGGTCAGAGCTTCGTCAGATCCGTGAGCAGCCCTATTTTGCCGCCATGATACAGATCGCGGATTTTTTGCTCAGTTGCCCGGCGGCGCTGCTCGATGATCAGCGTTCCGCCATAAAGCAGCAGCAGCAGGATTCCGGCGCATAGCGCGATGATTGCCACTCGCCGCCAGAGCGCCGCGCTGTTCCTTTTCCTCTTCACAGCGCCCCTCCTCTCAGAAAATGAACGGCATGTTCCTTTGAAAACCGTCGCCTCTCGAAGCGCTGGCATTGCTGTGCGATTCTTCAAAAAACGGGCGGAGAGAGCATTCCCTCCGCCCATGCAGTTTTACTTGTTCTTACGCAGCTTACGGGACTTGATGCCGGTGCCGGCAGCAATCAACAGGCAGAACGCACCGCCCAGCAGCAGCGCCATCTGAACCGGATAGGTACGGTCAGAGGTCTTCGGAATGTCGGTATTGCCGGGCTTCTTGGTCGGCGCAACAGTGGGCGTGGGAGTCGGAGTCGCAGTGGGCTCCGCGGTCGGCGCAGCGGTCGGCTCCTCAGTCGGCGCAACAGTCGGTTCCTCGGTCGGCGCAACGGTCGGCTCCTCAGTCGGCGCAGCGGTCGGCTCCTCGGTCGGCGCGGCAGTCGGTTCCTCAGTCGGCGCGGCAGTGGGCACATCAGTGGGCTTCACAGTCGGCACGGCAGTCGGAACAGCGGTCGGGATGGCAGTCGGACGAGCAGTGGGTCTTGCCGTCGGCTGCACAGTCGGCTTGCTAGTGGGTTCGCCGGTGGGTTCGCCGGTCGGTTCGCCAGTGGGTTCACCGGTCGGTTCGCCAGTGGGTTCACCGGTCGGTTCGCCGGTGGGCTTGCCAGTGGGTTCACCGGTCGGTTCGCCGGTGGGCTTGCCAGTGGGTTCACCGGTCGGTTCACCGGTGGGCTTGTCAGTGGGTTCACCGGTCGGTTCGCCAGTGGGTTCGCCAGTGGGTTCGCCGGTGGGCTCGCCAGTGGGTTCGCCGGTGGGCTCGCCAGTGGGTTCACCGGTCGGTTCGCCAGTGGGTTCACCGGTCGGTTCGCCAGTGGGTTCGCCGGTGGGCTTGCCAGTGGGTTCACCGGTGGGCTTGCCAGTGGGTTCACCGGTCGGTTCGCCAGTGGGTTCGCCGGTGGGCTTGCCAGTGGGTTCACCGGTCGGTTCGCCAGTGGGTTCACCGGTGGGCTTGCCAGTGGGTTCACCGGTCGGTTCGCCGGTGGGCTTGCCAGTGGGTTTATCGGTCGGCTTGTCAGTCGGTTTCCCGGTCGGCGTAGATGCAACATCCTTGTAGACATAGTAGAAATTCTTGCTGCACGGATAGGGCTCGGAGCCGGTCACATTCGCAGTGGCGTTCACATTTTCACGTGTCCAGTCGTAGAACGTTGCCCGATCCTTGCCCTTCGTATAGTACATGTCAAACTGCCACCCCGTCCAATCGGTCGTGCTCAGGCCGACATTTGTGGGATGGAACACCTTCAGAGGCACATTATGATTGTAGCCGCTGTGTCCAGTCGAGTCCGTGCAGGTCACAGTAATGGTATCAACCAGCTCAGGGGTCTGGTAACCAAGCGGCTTGCTGCTGTCCAGCACAACCTTGTAGAGCTTGACAGAAATCTTGTGTCCCGTGCCAAGCGCCGCGCTCGCGGGCAGCGCGCACGCGAAGATCAGAAGCAGAGCCATGACAATCGCAGACAGACGTTTCATCGTTTTCATAGGTCGTTCCTCCCCATCTGATACATTGCTGGCAGCTCCAAAACCCGCCAGCGTTCAACATCTGATTATACTCGGAATCCCCGTCATATCAAGCCCTACACCGATATTTAACATTTTTTGGCGTTCGTGACGGACGGCTCACGGAAAGACGCCTCCGGCTTCCCGGAGGCGTCCATTGGATGAGGTCAGGGATTAGAAATCGACCTCCGTGTCGTAGTAGCAGCACTTGAGCAGCTTCTCCATCTCCTCGACGCTGGGCTGGCGGGGGTTGGAGCCGGTGCAGGCGTCGCCGATCGCGTTGACCGCGACGTCATGCAGGCGGGCCAGGAACACGTCCTCGGGCACGAAGCCGTTCTCGGTGGGATAGCTGTCCGCGCCGTAGTGCTTGATGCAGTGCGGGATGTTCAGCTCGTCGTTCATGTGGCGCAGCTCGGCGATCAGGCGCTTGATCTTCTCCTCGGTGGTATCGCCGCCCAGGTTCATGAAGTCGGCGATGGCGGCGTAGCGCTTCGCGGCGGTCTCATCCTTGGCATTGAAGGCGATGACCTTGGGCAGGTACATGGCGTTGGCCGCGCCGTGGATGATGTGCGCGCCATAGTCGGCGAAGGCCGCGCCGGTCTTGTGCGCCATGGAGTGCACGATGCCCAGCAGTGCGTTGGAGAAGGCCATGCCGGCCAGGCACTGCGCGTTGTGCATGCTGTCGCGGCTGGCCATGTCGCCGTTGTAGGACGGGATCAGGTCGGCCTGAATCATCTTGATGGCGTGCAGCGCCAGCGGGTCGGTGAAGTCGCAGTTGGCGGTGGAGACATACGCCTCGATGGCGTGGGTCATCGCGTCCATGCCGGTGTGGGCGACCAGCTTTTTGGGCATGGTCTCGGCCAGGTCGGGGTCGACGATGGCGACGTCGGGCGTGATTTCAAAGTCGGCGATCGGGTACTTGATGCCCTTGGAGTAATCGGTGATGATCGAGAACGCGGTCACCTCGGTCGCGGTGCCGGAGGTGGAGGAGATGGCGCAGAAGTGAGCCTTCCTGCGCAGCTTGGGCAGGCCGAAAACCTTGCACATATCCTCGAAGGTGACCTCAGGATACTCGTACTTGATCCACATGGCCTTGGCCGCGTCGATCGGGGAGCCGCCGCCCATGGCGACGATCCAGTCGGGCTGGAAGGCCTGCATGGCCGCCGCGCCCTTCATCACGGTTTCAACAGAAGGATCGGGCTCGATGCCCTCAAACAGCTGCACCTCCATGCCCGCCTCCTTCAGGTATTCGACCGCCTTGTCGAGGAAGCCAAAGCGCTTCATGGAGCCGCCGCCCACGCAAATCATCGCCCGCTTGCCTTCAAAGGTCTTCAGCGCTTCCATCGCGCCCTTTCCATGATACAGATCGCGGGGAAGAGTAAAACGTGCCATGTTCATAATCCTCCTTACAGACTCATCATTTCACAGCTTTCTTTTGCTGTATACTTACATTATAGTCATATGTGTGCGTTTTGTGAAATGCTTTTTTGGTATCGCTGTCATGCGTGATTGGTATCACTGGCCGTTTCCCTTTGCGCAAGGCCCGCGCCCCAGGCTCAGGAGATGGCCGCCTCCCGCATCTGCCGGAGAATCCTGCTCTCCAGGCGGGAGACCTGCACCTGCGTCATGCCCAGATCGCGCGCGATGACCGCCTGGGTCTCGTCGCGGAAGTACCTGCGCACGATCACCTCCCGCTCCCTCGGCTGCAGGCGCGCGATCAGCCGCCTCAGCTCGATGCGCTCGAGCGTCCTCTCGGTCTCGTCGTGTCCCAGCACGTCCGCCAGCGTCAACCCGTCCTCCCCCAGCGGCTCGTTCAGCGAGCGCGGCCGCTGCGTGGCCTCCATCGCCAGCAGCACGTCCTCGTCCGTCAGGCCCAGCCTCTCGGCGATCTCGGAGACGGGCGGCGTTTCCTCCCCGCATTCCTGGCAAAGGGCCTGGATGCGCTGCGCGTTCTGCCGGATCGAGCGGGAGACGTGTATCTGTCCGTCGTCGCGCAGAAAGCGGCGGATTTCGCCCATGATCAGCGGCACGGCATAGGTGGAGAAGCGCACGTCGTAGCGCGTGTCGAAGTTGCGGATCGCCTTCACCAGCCCCAGCCGCCCCAGCTGATACAGATCGTCCGCCTCCGCGCCCCTGCCCGTGAACCGGCGCACCACGAACTTGACCAGCGCGTCGTGCCGGATCGTCATCTGTTCCATGGCCGGCCGGTCGCCGGCCTGAGCCTTTTCGATCAGTTCCCGATCGCCGGGCGCGCTCAACCGACGGCCGCCTTGACCTGCTCGATTTGCTTCGTCATTCGTACCGTCGTGCCCCGGCCGGGCTGCGAGATCACCTCGACCCGGTCCATGAAGCTCTCCATCACGGTAAAGCCCATGCCCGAGCGCTCGTCGCCCTCGTCGGTGGTAAAGAAGGGCTTTCGCGCCTGCTCCACGTCCGCGATGCCGCAGCCGTTGTCGATCACCTCGACCGTCAGCTCGCCCCCGCCGCTGAGCGAGGCCTTGACCCGCACCGTGCCCCCCTGTCCCCGGTAGCCGTGCACGATGGCGTTGGTCACCGCCTCGGACACCGAGGTCTTCACGTCCCCCAGCTGCTCCAGCGTCGGATTCAGCGGCAGGATAAACGCGCTCACCGCCAGCCGGGCAAAGCCCTCGTTCTGCGGACAGGCCAGAAAATCCAGCCGCATTTCATTCACGATTTCCATCTTTCACCCCTCCTCACGCCAGCCGTTCGATGATTTCATACAGGCCGGACAGCTGCAGGATGCGATCCACCCGCCGGTTGCCCGAGTGAATGGCCATCTGCCCGCCCCGCCGCTTGAGAATCTTGTACCGCCCGATAATCAGCCCGATGCCCGAGCTGTCCATGAACCCCAGCCCGCTCAGGTCCAGCACCACCCGGTGCACGCTCAGGTCGCACAGCAGCCTGTCCATCTCCTGCCGAAGCGACTCGGCGCTGTGATGATCCAGGTCGCCCTTGAGGTGGATGACCAGCGTTCCGCGCTTCATCTCATGTGTCAGCACGTCTCTCACCTTCCTTTTCGTCGTCTGACTCGCCCGTACAGTTCGCCCTTTTCGCGCGAAATTCCTTGATCGAAAAGCGTCTGCTTTTGTCGTCGCCAAACAAACGCATAAATCGACAGCCGCCGGGCAAGGCTAAGTGCCGAAAGCCCAATTTCATTTCATGGAGGGATTCATCATGACTCAGAAAAAAGCCAACCAGGCCATCGGCTGCGACGTGTGTACCTGCGTGCACCACTGCCCGGACTCCAACCACTGCTCCCTGCCCGAGATCAACGTCTGCGCCTGCCAGCACTGCCACAGCGGCCGTCCCGAGGACGAGAGCATGTGCGGCAGCTACCAGGGCAAGTAACGGGGGGGGGAACGCTGGAGAGGCCGCCTTTTTGAAAAAGGCGCCTCCCCAGACCCCACCCGGAAAACGCTTTGATCCGCGAAAGATATTCGCTCTAGAAGCGTAACTCCCCGAATGCGGTGTCCGTCGAATGCGGACAACGCAAAGCAAGTCCCCGAAAGCGATATGCTTCCGGGGACTTGTCGTATAGACCGCCGCATAAGCCTCAGGAGAGCTCGAGAGGGCCGCAGCCCGCTCGAATTTCCAATCGTACCCGGCGGCGTGTACGGCGGGGGCGGGCAATTTTTCCGGCGGGGATTCCGTGCGCGTTTCGTCCTCTCTATCGTCTTTTTCGCGGAAACGCGCTCGAAGCCCCAGAGGAAAAATTGATTCCCTGCAGGCTCCGCGCCCGAAAAATCTTCGATTTTTAGCGGAGACTGGAGAGGGTGGCCGTGGCGGGGGAGACATCTCCCCCGCCACTTGCTTTTACCCCTTGATGCCCGACGTGCTGATGCCCTCGACCAGGCTCCTCTGGAAGAGCACGAACAGGATCATGATCGGCACCAGCGACAGCACCGACATGGCCAGCATGGGGCCGTAGTTGGTGCTCACCTCGTCGCTGTACAGCTTGAGCGCGTAGGCGACCGGGTAATAGGCCGGCTTGTTCAGGTAGATCAGCGAGGAGTAGAAGTCTCCCCACGCGCCGATGAAGGTCAGCACGGCCACCGAGCAGATCGCGGGCACGATCAGCGGCAGCATGATGCGCGTGAACAGCCTCCACCAGCCGCAGCCGTCGATGGTCGCGGCCTCGTCCATGTCGCGCGGGATGTTCTTCATGAACTGCATCAGCAGGAAGATGTTGAACGCGCCGCCGCCGAACCAGCAGGGAATGAGCAGCGGCCTGAACGTACCCACCCAGCCCAGCCTGTTGAACATCAGGTACTGCGGAATCTGCAGCACCATGCCCGGCAGGCACATCGTGCCGATCATCACGGCGAACCAGAACGAGCGGGTCTTGAACCGGATGCGCGCGAAGCCGAACGCGGACAGGCTGGCGGAAATCACCGTGCCCACCACGCGCACAACCGAGATCAGGATGGAGTTCTTGAAATAGGTCGCGAAGGAATACCTGGCGAAGCCCCTCCAGCCCTCGATGTAGTTGGAAAAGGTGACGGTGCGCGGAATGAGCTGATCGGCGGTGATCATGATCTGGTCGGACGGCTTGAGCGAGGCGGAGATCATCCACAAGAGCGGATACAGCATCAGCAGGCTGAAGGCGATCATGAACGCGTGATAGACCGTTCGCCCGAGGATTTTTTTCAGCTTCATCTTGTTCTCCCCCTTATTTGTCGTCCTGGTAGTACACCCATCCGGAGGACGAGCGGAACACCAGCGCGGTCAGCGCCACGATGACCAGCATGAGGAACCAGGCCATGGCGCTGGCGTAGCCCATGTTGCGGAACTCGAACGCCTGCCGGTACTGGTACAGGCCAAAGTACAGCGTCGAGTTGACCGGGCCGCCGCTGGTAACCAGATAGGCCGAGTTGAACGCCTGCATCGAGCCGATGATGCCGTTGACCAGGTTAAAGAACAGGCAGGGGGTCAGCATGGGCAGCGTGACCTTGAAAAAGCGCTTGACCGGCCCCGCGCCGTCCACAATCGCCGCCTCGTGCAGGCTGGCGGGCACGTCCTTAATGCCGGCCAGGAAGATCAGCATCTGCGAGCCGAACTGCCACACGCCCAGCAGGATCAGGATATACAGCGCGGTGTTCGGGTTCTTGAGCCAGTTGACCGCCGGCACGCCGAGGGTGGCCAGCAGCCTGTTCACCACGCCGTCAACGCGCCACAGCTGCTTCCAGGTCATGGCGACCGCCACGCCGCCGCCCAGCAGCGAGGGGATGTAAAACGCCGCGCGGTAGGCGTTGGTCAGCCGCGTCGCCTTGGACAGGATGACCGCCACCAGCAGCGAAAACGCCAGCTTGACCGGCACCTGAATCAGCGCGAATTTGCACGTAATCCTGAACGACAGCCAGAACTTGGGGTCGTTCGTGAACATCTCGACGTAGTTTTTGATGCCAATCCAGCCCGGTTTGGTCAGGATGTCGTAGTCGGTGAAGGACAGGTACAAGGAGTACACGAACGGGTACACCGTGAACAGAAACAGGCCGATCAGAAAGGGCGTAAGGAACAGGTAGCCCGCCGCCAGGTCGTGCCTTTCACGCCGCGACAGCCGCCTGCGCCCGTGGGTCTTTTGCATGGTCATTTCTCCTTTTTCGCGTGGGCGTACGCCCCTTTTCTTGTGGCAGGGGAGTCAACTCCCCCGCCACTGCCACCCCTACCAGTTTTCGCTAAACCCTTAAACGGGTTTCGGGCGCGAAAACTGCAGGGAAGCGATTTCCTCTCCGGGGAATGGGATTCCCCTGCGATTAAATCGCCCCGCGCCCGCCGCGCATGTCGCCGGGCACGATTGAAATTCGAGAGGACTGCGGCCCTCTCGAGCTCTCCCGAGTGGGCTGTCCTGATAGAATGCGCGGCCCGCAAAAGCGGGCCGCAGAGCATGTGCGTCGGGTTATTCGGCGGCCAGTATGGCGTTCATCTGGTCGATCACGTCCTGCGCGGTGGTCAGGAAGTCCTCCTCCGCCACCAGGCGATACTTGACCTGTTCTTCCGTCTCGTAGAACACATCCCAGGCTTCGCCCGTCTTGGCCGGTTCAGGCTTGTAGATCGGAGACACGTGGCCGTCCTCCAGATAGCTCAGGAATTCGCTGACCTTCTTCTGGGACGCATTGAAGGAGGGCTCCAGATACTCGCGAATCGCGCTGCTGATGGGCATGCCGCGATCCATGCCGCAGATGTCATAGGTCTTGGGGTCGTTGGCGAAGTAATTCAGGAACGCCACGGCGAGGTCAGGGTTCTTGGTACCCGCGGTCACGCTCCAGAGCATGTTGGGCTTCATGAAGGAAGCGGGGGTCTCAGTCGCGGAGGGTGCGGTAAACATCCCCAGATCCATGCCGGTCTTGCTCTCCAGGGTCTCAAGGAAGTTGCTGTACTGTCCTATGCACCACAGCACGTTCTCACTCAGGTTTGCCTCGTCAGAATCCTTCACCGGGTCGTCAATCTTGACGAAGTAACCCTCGTCCTGACCCTTGCACAGGAGTTCGAAGTACTTCACCATCGTCTCGGCGGTAAAGCCCACGCTCTTGCCGTCGTCGGCATACTTCTGCTGACCCATCGTGCGGGTGAAATGGTCAAAAGACATGCAGTTCGTCTTCTTGCCGGTCTTCTCATAGACCGTCTTGCAGACCTCGATGTACTCGTCGAGGGTGGGGGCTTCGCTGATGGTCACGCCCGCCTCGGCCAGCGCGGCCTTGTCATAGATGAAAGCGGGGGCGTTGGTGCCGGTCACCAGCGCGACCAGCTTGTCATCCACCTTGCCGGCGACCAGCGTGGTCTCGGACATATTGGTCAGGTCAAGCGCGCCGCTCTCCACATAGGAGTTGAGGTCGAGCAACAGATTCGCACTTGCGTAAGAGTTAATCAGCGCGTAGTCCATCTGGATCACGTCGGGCAGATCGTTGCCGGCCGCCTGCGTGCTCAGCTTGCTCCAGTAATCGCCCCATCCGGAGTACTCCACGTCGATCTTCAGGCCCGGATACGCCTTCTCGAACTCCTCCACCAGCTGCGTGGTCTGCGCGTGGCGGGTGTCGCTGCCCCACCAGGCGATGCGGAACTTCTCGCCGGAGTAGTCCTTCTCCTCGGCGACCGCGCCCACGGCCAGACTGCCCGCCAGCAGCGCGCCGGCCAGCGTCAGCGCCATCCGTCTCATCCATTTCTTCATGTTCTTTCCCCTTTCTTTCGCGGGCGATCATCCTGCCGCCCTCGTTGTGCCTATATTATACAAAAAAGCAGTGTGTCTTTACAATCGCCATTTCGGCGCGTTTACTCCAAATTTCAGTGCGGTTCAGGCTTCCTCCCGCGCCCCATTTTTCGACAGTCTGGGCTCCCCTGAAAAGGGAGCTTCGCCCTCATGCGACTGAGGGGTCAGGCTCCCTCCCACATCTCATTCGGGGAACCGCATCACGCTTCAGAAAATGTAACGCGGATCATAGTGCTTTTCGGGAGAGCTCGAGAGGGGCTTTTCTCAGAAAAGCCGCCTCTCGATCGTCTCCCCCGCCTCGAGCTGGTATTCGCGCGGGGTTTTGCCTGTGTAGCGCTTGAAGACCTGATAGAAGTACTGCACGTTGTTGCCCAGGCCGATCTGCCCGGCGATTTCGTAGACCTTGTTGTCCCCCGCCCCGCGCAGCAGCGCCATCGCCCGCTCCATGCGCACCTTGAGCAGGTACTCGCCGAACTTCATGCCCTCCTGCCGAAGGAAGCGCTTGCCCAGGTGCTGCGCGTTGACGTGAATCACCTGCTCGGCCACGTACTGCAGCGTCAGGCCGGGCTGGTCGTAGTGCTCGTCCGCGAAGCGCACCGCCTGATCGACCACGCTTTCGCTGTTCTCGGTCGCGCGGTAGATTTCGCCCAGCAGATCGGCCACCCGCTCGTAGGGCTGGTCGTCCTCGATCACCCGCGCGATGCTCCACAGCGGCGCGCGCCCGGAGAGCAGCGCCTCGTGCCGCGCCATGAGCAGCGTCGCCGCCTCGCTCAGCAGGCTCAGGTCGCGATAGGGCGCGAACGCCCCGCGCACCTGCTCGCCGGTAAAGCGCCCGCCCCGGTCGGGCTGCAGCTCCATCAGCTCCGCGCACAGCCGCGCGACCGCCCTCTTGCGCTGCCCGCGGCGGTAGATCATGCCGCTCTTTGCCCGCTCGACCTCCTCGGCGCACCGGGAAAGCGCGCGCTCGAGATCCTCCTTTCGGCAGGGCTTGAGCAGGTAGTCGGTCACGCCCTGCCGCAGCGCCGACTGCACCAGCGGAAAGTCGTCGTAGCCCGACAGCACCGCGCACACCAGCTCCGGCGCCATCTGCTTCGCCTGGCCGATCAGCTCCAGCCCGTCCATGACCGGCATGCGGATGTCGGTCAGCAGGATGTCCGGCCGCTCGTCGGTGATCAGCTGCAGCGCGTCCAGGGCATTTTCGCAGCTGCCCAGCAGCCTGAGCCCCAGCCCTTCCCAGTCCAGCAGCGCGCAGATGGTCTCCCGCACGCGCGTCTCGTCGTCCACCAGGATCACTTTATACATGCCAGTCCCCCCGTTCCCTTCTCGATCTTTTCGGGCACGCGAATCCACACCTGCGTGCGGTCGTCCACCCGGTGAAACTCCAGCCCGTACCGCTCCGAAAAGGCGATGCGTATGCGCTGATCGATGTTCCGCAGGCCGATGCCCGTGCCCCGGCTCTGTGCCGCCCCGTTTTCAAGACGCGTCAGTATATCCTCGTCAATGCCCGCGCCGTTGTCCTCCACCACGATCACCGCGTCCTTGCCCTCGCGCCGCGCAAACACCCGGATGCGGCAGGTGTCCAGCATTTCCTCCGCCGCGTAGTGCACCGCGTTCTCGACGATCGGCTGAACGGTCATGCGCGGCAGAGCGATCTCCATCAGCTCTTCAGGTACCTCGCAGGCGTACTCCAGCCGCCTGCCGAACCGCGCCCGCTGAATCTCCATGTAGTCGCCGGTCAGCTTCAGCTCGTCGCGCAGCGTCACCGTGGTCTCGCCCCGGTTGATCGAGGCCCGCAGGATGCGCGCGAGCGTCTCGGTCATGCGCGCGGTCTCCTCGTCGCCGTGCTCGTAGGCCACCCACACGATGGTGGACAGCGCGTTGAACAGGAAATGCGGCCGAATCTGCTGCTGCAGCTGGCCGTACTGCGCCTCCTTGAGCAGCACCATGCGCTCGTAGTTCTCGTCGGTCAGGCGCTTGTGCTCATAGGCCATGCGGTCGAAGTGGCGGTGCAGCCGGCCGATCTCGTCCCTGCGGCCGACGTACTGCTCGCTCTTCCTCAGGTCGGGCAGCTCGCCGTGCTGGTACGCGTCAAACTTGTCCAGCAGCCGCTCCAGGTGCCGCGCGATCCCCCGCACCAGCAGCGCGCTGACGATCAGCCCGATCACGCCCGCCAGCACGGTCAGGGTCACCGAGCGCCGCGCCGCCTGATCAATCGAGCGCTGAATCCGCCCGTACGGCATGGCCGCCAGGAACCGCCAGCCCCGCCGGCTCTCCTTTTCCACGATAAACCGGTCGCCCTCGACGCGCCAGCCGGCCTGCCCGGGCGCGCTCAGGCCGAGCCCCGTGCCGTCGTACAGGCACTCGCCCTCCACCCAGACCGCCGCGCTCAGGTCGCTTTCGCCGCCCATGCACCGCCTGATCAGCCCCTCCATGTCCACCTGCGCGATGATCGTGCCCAGGTGCTCGAGCGTCAGGCCCTCCCACTGGCGAATTTCGCGCGTCATGAACAGCTTCCCCGCGTCCACCGCGAAGCACATCGCCCCCTTCGCCTCGATCGCCAGCGCGTTGAGCCGGTCCTTCTGCTCCAGAAAGACCATGCTGCTGGTCGTGCTCGTGTTGGTGTCCTCGCGCACGTTGATGTGCAGCCTGCTCAGGTTCATGTCGTCGTACAGGTGTGCCGCCAGGCCGTTGCGCAGGTTCATGCAGGAGACCAGCCAGGGCATCGTGCCGGTCGGCGTGTCCTTGAGCTTCACCAGCTCCTCCTGAATCGACCGGTCGCCGATGATCGACAGCGTGAGCTCGTCCATCCGCTCCAGCTGCGTCTCCACCCGCTCCACGTAGGAATTCAGCGTCTTCGAGGTCATGACGTACAGCTGCTCGTTGTACGCGCGATAGGCCATCGACCGGCTGGCGAACTCGCCCGCCAGCAGCAGACTCAGCAGCAGCCCCAGTATCAGCACAATTTTCCCGCACAGGCTCCTGTTCTGAAACCAGCGCGCCGCCCAGCGCTTCTTTTTCATGATCATCCCCACTTTTCCCCATTTTCTTCACTATAACACACGCGCGTTCTCCCTGCCAAGTCTCTTTTTCATTCCACTCCGAATAAAACACTTTTCACTCGTTTTTATACTGTGTCCTCGACCCGCGGGTCGTATCCTGTCATATCCGCCTGTCTGGGCGCATATTCAGTTAATATCAATCGAAAAACGGGAGGAAAATCATCATGGCAAACGTTCGCCTGATTCTCGCGGACGACAACGCCGCGCTGCGAAGGGACGTCGCGCGCGAGCTGTCCGCCTATGAAGACATCGAGCTGGTGGGCGAGGCGCCGGACGGCCTGGCCGCGCTGGAGCTGTGCGCGGAAAGGGAAGCGGACGTGCTGCTTCTGGACGTCATCATGCCCCGGATGGACGGCCTGAGCGTGCTCGCCGAGCTGCAGAAGCGGGAAAAGGCGCCGCACGTACTGGTCTTTACCGCCGTGGGGAACGACAGCGTCATCTCGCGCGCCATGGAGCTGGGCGCCTGCTACTACATGGTCAAGCCCATCCAGGCGCAGCTGCTGCACCGGCGCATCCTCGAGGTCGCTAGGGTTCACCGCCCCCAGCAGGAGGCGCAGGTTCAGCCCGCCCTCCCCCGCGCCTCGGCCGATGAGCGCGTCGCCAACCTCTTCCTCACCCTGGGCATCCCCGCCCACATCAAGGGCTATCAGTACCTGCGCGAGGCCGTCCGCATGGTCATGGCCGACCGCGAGCTGATCTCCCACATCACCGGACAGCTCTACCCCGGCGTCGCCCGCCGCTACGACACCTCCTCCAGCAAGGTCGAGCGCGCCATGCGCCACGCCATCGAGGTCGCCTGGAACCGCGGCCGCCTCGAAACCACCAACCGCCTGCTCGGCACGGACGTCTTCACCGAAAAGGACAAGCCCACCAACGGCGAATTTATCGCCCTCGTCGCTCAGAAGCTCTCCGACGCGGGCTAGGACGAAGGATACGCTGGGGGAGGCCGCCTTTTTGAAAAAGGCGCCTCCCCCAGACCCTCTCCCGGAAAACACTTTGATCCACGCGGCGATGGAGATCATAGAAACGCGGTTCCCCGAATGCGAGCGCCTGCATTCAGCGCTTCAGGCGGCAGGCCTGCACCCCGCCCAGCGTATCTGCACAAAAACAGCCCCCGTGCAGTACGCCCGGGGACTGAAAAGAGACCTGCGTCATGCCGTGGTCGGCGCGATAATGCCCGGGGCGATTCGCCGGTAGCAGCGGGCGAAGTAGAGCGCCTCGGCCACGCCGGTGATCGTCCAGGAGAAGATGTAGAGCAGGTACAGCGAGGTAATCGTGCGGAAGTACGCGAACACCGTGTACACCCACGCCACGCGGAACACGCACGAGCCCATGATGACGATGATCATCGGCACCACGCTCTTGCCCAGGCCGCGCGAGGCGGCGATCGTGCAGTCCATCAGCGCCGACACCGCGTAGGAGAAGCTCATGATGGTCAGCCGCTCCATGCCCGCCTGCGCGACGGCCGGGTCGTTCGTAAACAGCGACAGGAAGGGCCTGCCGAACAGCAGCAGGGTCATGCCCAGTATGCCGCCCGCGAAAAAGGAATAGCCCAGCGAGATAAAGTAGCTCCTGATGACCCGCTCGCGCCTGCCCGCGCCCAGGTTCTGGCTCATAAAGCTGGCGCAGGCGGTGTAGAACGCGGCCATCACGTCGTAGATCAGGCCGTCGGCGTTGGCGGCGGCGGCGTTGCCCGCGACCACGGTTGCGTCGAAGGAGTTCACGCCCGCCTGGATAAACAGGTTGGCGATGGCGAAGATGGCGTTCTGGCCGCCCGAGGGCACGCCCAGCGCCAGGATCTCGCGGGCCTTGCACGCGTCCAGGCGCACCTCCTTAAAGCGCAGCGAATGCATGCCGTCCTCCCTGTGCAGCGCCCGCACGATCAAAAAGGCGGACAGGCACTGCGAGGCCGCGCTGGCAATGGCCACGCCCGCCACGTCGAGGCGGCATACGATCACGAAAAACAGGTTGAGCAGCACGTTGAGTATGCCTGCCGCCAGCAGGTAGTACAGCGGCTTTCGGGTGTTGCCCACCGCGCTGTAGACCGCGTTGCCGAAGTTGTAGATCGCCATGGCGGGCATGCCCAGGAAGTAAATGCGCAGGTACAGCGCCGCGCTCTCAAGCAGCTCCTCCTTGGTGTTGAGCAGGCGCAGCATCTGCGTGGCGAACAGCTCGCCCAGCGCCAGCAGCAGGATGCCCAGTATGCCCATGATGAGCAGCGAGGTGTGTACGGTCGCGCGGGTATCCTTTTCGCTCCTCGCGCCGAAGCAGCGCGCCACCAGCACGTTCACGCCGGTGCCCACGCCGATCAGAAAGCCGGTAAACAGCGTCACCAGGATGGTGGTCGAGCCCACCGCGCCCAGCGCCGCGGAGCCGGCGAACCGGCCCACGACGGCGATGTCCGACATGTTGAACAGCACCTGCAGCACGTTTGAAATCATCAGCGGCAGGCTGAAAAAGAGGATTTGCTTTCCCAGGCGTCCCTGCGTCAAATCCTGTTTTTCGCGATTCATCGTCCTTATCCTCCATTGCTTCAGGGTTCACGCCGCGCAATCTGCGCCCTACAGCTTCACCTTGTGGGTCTTGCGGCTGCCCGCGGAGACGTACTTGTCCTCCTCGCCCGCCTCGGCCAGGCCGTTCTCGTCGACCGGGTAGAGGTTGACGATCTCCACGCCGCCCGCGGGCAGCGTCAGCTCGATGGCCTCGTCGAAGGGCACGTACTTCTTTTCGAAGTGCAGGTAGGCCAGGTAGCGCACGCCCGGCTCGCACTCGGTGTCCTCGAAGGCGATCCGGCAGGCCCTTTCATCCTCAGTCAGGTTGAAGGCCGCGGTCACGGCGTTCGCGCCGCAGCGGTTGGTGAGCTTGAGCACGCCGGTCGTCCTGCGCACGTCCTCGAACAGGCAGCAGGGCGCGGGCCTGGCGGCGTGGTCGCAGCGGATGATGCGGCCGTCCTCCTCAACCAGGGGCAGGAGCACGGCCGCGTCGGTCTCGCCCACCTTGTCGCTGACGTAGATCGGGCCGCCGCTGACGGCGCGCAGCGCCGCGCTGACCACTGCCGTGGGATGGGTCGTCCACCACATGTCGTAGTCGCAGACGTACAGCTGATCGTAGAAGATCGAGTTGTAGGCGTTCTGCAGGACGTGACTGACGAAGCCGTTCTCCCTGTTCGGGAAGAAGTCGTCGCTGTTGCGCGAGACGGTCGAGTATTCGCGGTTGAACGCGTCCTCGTTGGCCATGCCCATGCAGTTGATCAGGGGCGCGGTGAAGTTCAGCTTCACCGAGGTCTCCAGCGCCCGGTGCGCCTGCGCAATCGCCTTCATCGGGGCGTTGTTGCGGATAAAGTTGATCGCGCTGCTCTGGTTGTCCACCTTCACAAAGTCGATTCCCTGCTCGCTGAGCCACCGGTGCCAGGCGTTGAAGAACTCGAACGCCTGCGTAAACTCGAACCCGGGCAGCAGATGTCCGTCCTTGGTGCGGCTGAAGGCGGCGCTCATCTCCCGCGCGAGCGGGCTGTCCTCCTTGATGCCCTCCCAGTAGCCGTTGAAGGCGTGCCACACGCCCACCTGACCCACGCCGTACTCCTCGTGCGCGCGCCGCACGAACGCGGCCAGGCCGCTGGGGAACTTGGCCTCGTCCTCGTGCAGGCCGGTCAGCTTACTGTCCTCGACCGGGCTCCAGCCGTCGTCGATCAGCACCCAGCCCACCGGCACCCGCTTCTTCTTCAGCTCGTCCAGCTTTTCGAGCAGGCCGCGCTCGTTCACCTCGTGGTAAAACGCGTTCCAGCTGCACCAGCCCAGGTACTCCATCATCTCGGGGTATTCCTTCTCAGCCTTGAGCCGGGTGCGAATCAGCCCCTGCTCCACGCAGCGCGCGTAGCCGTTCTCCACCGCCGTGTACGCGTCCTCGTCCGCCGCCAGCGCGATCATCGCGCCCTCCAGCCGGTCGTGGCCGCAGTCGTACAGGCACATGGACAGGTACAGTCCGCCCTCGCCGCCGTGCAGCTCGGTCTTGTAATCGTCGCCCACCAGCGGCAGGAGGAACAGCGCGCCCCGGTCGGTGCGGGCCAGCAGCAGCTGCGTCTGCTCCGGCACCTCCTCAAGCCCCATCGGGAAGAACGGGTTCGTCCACCAGGGCGTGGGCTGCAGCGCCTCGGCCAGCAGCGCGTCGCACGTTTCAATCTCCCCCACGCGCACCACGAAGCTGTCCTTGCCCGCAAACGTCACCGGATACCCCATGTTCGCCCGGCTCACGCGCAGCCGCGGCTCGAAATAGCAGAAGTCCTCGCCCTCGCGCAGCGTCAGCTCGCCCTGAACGCGCATCTCCTCGTTCGCCACATGCACGCGCACGAACCGCTCGCCCCGCTCGACCTCGCCCAGGCTCAGCTTCACCCGACCCTGATCCTCCAGCGTCACCAGGCACTCCACCCCGCGCAGCACCGCGCCGGGCAGCAGCACATCCATCATACCGTTCTCTTTCACCACAAAGTCAATCATCCTTCATCCTCCTTTTGGGGTACGTTCGAGAGGCGGCCTTTCTGCCGGGCAGTGCCCGGAGCCACCTGCTGCCGCCTCTCCTATCGACGACCATTGGCCGCCATAGATCAGAGCGGCCAAGGTCTTCCTCCCGCCTTCCACTCACGTCGTCTTTTCGTTCCCGCGCTTCATTCGGGGAATCGCGTATCTTTCAGTACCTCCGCCGCCTTTTCCGAACCAGCGCTTCATTCGGGGAGCCACATCTGTCACCATTTAGCTTTTCGTGGATCAAAGTGCTTTTCGTGAGAGGTCTGGGGAGAGGCTTTTCTCAGAAAAGCCGTCTCCCCGGCGTCTCCCCCGTTCCCCCCTACAGATGCGCCACCGCGCCGGCGTGGGCGCGGGCGACCAGGTCGCGGATTTCGTCGTCGGTGGGCGGCTCGGCCTGGGCGCGGGCCTCGGGAATGAGGTCGGCCAGGAACTCGATGTTGCCCTCCGGGCCGCGGATGGGCGAAAAGTCGAGCGCCTGCGCGCGCCAGCCCAGCGTGGGCACGAAGTCGACGATCGATTTTACCACGTCGAAATGCGTCTGCGGGTCGCTGACCACGCCTTTTTTGCCCACGCGCTCGCGCCCGGCCTCAAACTGGGGCTTGATCAGGGTCAGAAAACGCCCCTCCTCGCCCAGTATCCGGCAGGCGCAGGGCAGAATCAGCCTGATCGAGATGAACGACACGTCCATCACGGCCAGCGACGGCCGTTCGGGAAACATGTCCTCGGTCAGCGCGCGGGCGTTGGTGCGCTCCATGACGGTCACGCGCTCGTCGTTGCGGATGCGCCAGTCCAGCTGGCCGAAGCCCACGTCGATGCTGTACACGTGCCGCGCGCCGTTTTGCAGCAGCACGTCGGTAAACCCGCCGGTCGACGCGCCCAGATCCATCGCCGCCACGCCGGCCGGGTCGCAGTGGAATACCTTGAGCGCCTTTTCCAGCTTCAGCCCGCCGCGCGACACGTAGGGATGCGCCGCCCCGCGCACCAGCAGATTGTCCTCCGGCTTAATCGCCTGCGAGGCCTTGTCCACCTTCACCTCGTCCACGTACACCACGCCGGACATAATCAGCGCCTGCGCCTTCTCCCGGCTCTCGGCCAGGCCGCGCTCCACCAGCGCCACGTCGGCGCGCGCCTTTTTCGCCTTTTCCATACCCGCTCCTTATTTTATGCCGCGTTCCGCCCGGCGGGCGCGCAGCTTTTCCTCCTGCCCCTGGTCGCTGGGCACGTAGTAGGGCAGGCCGCCCGCCTCGAGGGGCAGGTACTGCTGCCGGACAAAGTGCCCCGGATAGTCGTGCGGGTACTTGTACCCCACGCCCGAGCCCAGGCGGTCGCTGCCCGCGTAGCTTGTGTCGCGCAGGTGAACCGGCACCGGCTGGAAGCCGCCCTTCTCCGCGTCGGCAAAGGCCCTGTCCACCGCCATGACCACGCTGTTCGACTTCGGGCTCTCGCACACCGCGATGATGGCCTGCGTGATGGACAGGCGCGCCTCGGGCATGCCGATCATCTCCAGCGCCTGAGCGGCCGCCACCGCCTGCAGCATGGCCGTCGGATTGGCCAGGCCCACGTCCTCGCTGGCGTGCGCGATGATGCGCCGCACGATGATGCGCGGGTCGACCCCCGCATAGTTCATCCGCGCGAACCAGGCCAGCGCCGCGTCGCTGTCCGAGCCGCGAAGCGACTTGCAGAAGGCCGACAGCATGTCGTAAAACATCGACTCGTCGCAGCGCAGCACCCGCTTCTGGATCGACTCCTCGGCGATTTCCTTCGTGATGCGGATGCCGCCGTCCGCGCCCACCGGCGTGGTCAGCACGGCCAGCTCCAGCGCGTTGAGCGCACTGCGCACGTCGCCGCCCGCCACCTGCGCGATGTGGTGAAGCGCCTCGTCGTCGAGGGTCACGTGCAGCCTGCCGTAGCCCCGCTCCTCGTCGGCCGCTGCGCGCAGGATCGCCTTTTCCACGTCCTTCTGCGTCAGCGCCACAAACTCAAACAGCCGGCAGCGCGACACGATGGCCGGGGTCATGGCGATCATCGGATTCTCGGTCGTCGAGCCGATGAACCGGATCGTGCCCTGCTCAATCGCGGGCAGGATCGAGTCGGACTGCGCCTTGCTCCACCGGTGGCACTCGTCCAGCAGCAGGTAGGTGCTCTGCCCGTACAGTCTCAGGCGGCTTTCCGCCTCCTTCAGCGCGTCGCGCAGGTCGCTCACCCCGCTGGTCACGGCGTTCAGGCGCACAAAGGCCGACCTCGTCGTGTTCGCGATGATCGTCGCCAGCGTGGTTTTTCCGGTGCCGGGCGGGCCGTAAAAGATCGAGCTGGTCAGCCGGTCGGCCTCAATGGCCCGGCGCAGCAGCCGCCCCTCCCCCACGATCGCCCGCTGCCCCAGAAACTCGTCCAGCGTGCGCGGACGCATCCGGTCGGCCAGCGGCGCCTGGCTCCTCTCATTTGACTCAAACAAATCCTGCATGACGTCTCTCCCACTCTTTTCTGAGCCTATTATAGCGCATTCCCCCTCCTTTGAAAAGCACAATTTGATGAAGGCCGACAGTGTCGGCACAGCTTGTCAAAAAAGGTTTTGACAAGCTGGTGGACGGGGAAGCAAGCTCCCCGGCCAGGTGCCGCGCCTCAAATCTACGATTTGAGCCGTCGGCAGTTTCGCCAA
>CAKUFB010000003.1 GCA_934647145.1 uncultured Clostridia bacterium | reverse complement strand
GCATGGTTGTGGTAGAATACAAGTACAATGCGTGGGGCATCCAGCTGAGCCGCACGGGTGAGCTGGCGAATACCCTGGGCTACGCGAACCCGTTCAGGTACAGAGGCTACATCTACGACGACGAGACGTGGATGTACTGGCTGCGCAGCCGGTATTACTACCCCGAACTGCATCGGTTTATCAATGCGGACGAACTGCTGGGTGTTGTCGGCGGCCTGACGACGCATAACGCCTACGCTTACTGCGCAAACGCTCCGGTTGACAGAGCGGATCATTCCGGCTATTTTGCCGCGAAGATGCTTTCGGAGGACGAGGACGGCATTCCGTGGCCGACGAACAACCTTAGCGGCGGCGCGAGCAGCATGGCGGTTGTTGGCGGCTATGCAAGCAACGGACAGCCGGATGCCGGCCTGAAGGAGTTCCATCCGGGCAGAAGCAAGCCAAATGTCATTGATAAAAACAGTGAGCTTTTCAAACAAAGAACGGCACTTAACGAACTGGTTAAACCTTTTGCCCAACAGCGTGGAATTTCTTTGGAGAATGCCGAGATTCTGATTTCGTGGGGACATGAATACGGGTTCGCATACAACCGTATTGATCCAGGTCACCCTGGGCGCAGCGGGTACATATCGCAAATATATCACGCGCACATTGGAGATATGAATCACATTCCAATCGTACCGATTATTTATGTGAACAGGAAAGAGTAGAAAAGGAGGAAGGCACAATGCTGAAGTCCGTTGTCTATCATACCCTGGATGAAACAGAACGCAAAACGATTGGACTCCCGCCACACTATTCCGGCCTCACCTCCACGCAGCTATGGCCGCTTGATTTTCTCGATGACCCGGTTTCGGAAGCACTTTGGCACGAGAGGCAGGAGAAATTGTACCCCATTCAGAAGAAGGCTGAGATCGGCGTCGCAGTATCAGATTGGGACTATATCCGAAGGTATCTCGCGGCCTGCGACAGCCTCATCGGCGGGGCAGGGCTTCTCGCGCTTTGCGACCGCCCCGAGAACTTGGAAGCGAATCATCTGTTCAGAGTAAAGAAGGTACTGGGATCGGAGTGCGTGAACCTTGGCTATGATCTGGTATCCTACCTGTATAGCGACTATGCCTGGGAAGAAAGCGGCGCTCTGCACGACGAACTGCGCGAAAACGGCCTTGCGTTCAACGAAAACGGTCTGTTTTCCAGTTTGCGCGATGCGGAGGCCTACGGTGCCCTGCGCAGGCGGCACTTGAACGCAGGGGAGCGATGGGAGGACTGCGGCCCGGAAAAGGCTGTGACGCTGGCCGAGTGCGAGCTGTTGTAAGGTTTCGACTGGCAACAAATGAGAAAACGCCCCGCCTTCACCGGCGGGGCGTTTCTCGTTTCATAACGCTTTGACTCAAACGGCCAGTACCCGCTTACCTATGACCTGGATTATCTCTCTTCTGCCGTTGACTTAATACTTTTGTAATTCGACGTTGTGGCCGTGGGCAAACCCAATATGATACTTGCAATTCCATTTCATATGTGCTAGACTGTTTACGTCATTCGTCATTCCGATGACCTCCTTTTGTGTTTCTAGGTGCAGTTGGCAGACCGCACCTCTATTATACACAAAAGGAGTTTTTCTTTCCTGCTTACCGCTTTAAGCTCCACCGAACCCCACGCCTAGCGTGGGATTTTCATTGTACAAAAGCCCTCCCGGTTTCCCGGGAGGGCCTGACTTCACTCAGCTGCCGGCGCGATACCGGCGCGTCCTGTCGTCAATTAGTTGTGGAACATCTCAGCGCTCATGGCCTCGTAGGTCTGATAGCCCTGCGCGCGAGCATATTGGGCGCGGCGGACAGCCAGAACCTCGTCCAGGCCGACTTCGCGCAGCTCTTCGAGGTACTGATCCATGTCGTCCACGGAATAGGTGCCCAGGCACAGGTTGGTCGCGATCTCGCGGCTGGTGGTGGTCAGGTCGGTGGTGTACTTGGACAGGATCTCGTTCTCCTCAGCGGTGCCCAGCGCATAGTAGCCGGTGTTGTCGTTGGGCGTACGGGGCTGATAGTCGGCGGTCGCCAGCTCGTAGTCGACCTTCGCCTGCCAGCCGCCCTCGGCGGTGCGGGCCATTTCCTCGGCGCGCTCGTTGTAGTTGAAGTCGGGCAGCATGAACTTGGACAGGGAGTTGACGGTCATGCAGCCCTTGGCGATGGACTCATCGCGGCCCATGGTGGGATTCAGGCGATGGTTGGTGCCGTCGGGCAGCACTTCGTAGGTCACGCCCTCGACGCCCCAGCGCATGAGCTTGGAATACTCGTCGCTGTAGATCACGTCGAACAGCCTGGCCATGCCCTCCACCTTGTCGGAGGCGGAGTTGGACACGCAGAAGCGCAGGTAAACCAGATAGGGGGTCTCCTCAGAGTAGAAGGCCTTGGTGCCCTCGACGGCGTCGAAGGGAACCATACCGATCAGGTACGCTTCCTCGTGGCCGGCGGCGCGGATAGTGGCTTCCTGATAGGTGCCGACGGGATAGTACTGCTCGGCGGCAACCTGGTTGTTGGTTCTCAGGTTGGAGGTGGAGGTGTCGCTGCCGATCGCGTCGGCGTAGAGCAGGCCGTCCTTCACCAGCTGCTGGATGTAGGTGAAGTACGCCTTGATGTTGGGGTTGTACCAGGCGGAGTCCACGGTGCCCTCGGTCAGGTTGATGCCGATGGCGGTGCCGTCGCAGGTGGGGATGCCGAACCACAGGTTCATGCCCACGGTGAAGTAGGAGGGATCCTCGACGATGTACTCATCGACGGCGCCGCTGCCGTTGACATCCTGCTCCTGGAAGGTCTTGATGGCGTTGGTGAACTCGTCCAGGCTGGTGGGAACTTCCAGGCCGACCTTCTCAAGCCAGTCCTTGCGGATGCAGGTGGACATGGAGGTGCCGGCGTTCACGCCGTTGAGCTGGTTGATCTGGATACGGGGAATCCAGTAGAAGTTGCCGTCCTCGTCGGAGATCAGCTTGCGGGCCTGATCGCCCACGCCGCCATAGTAGAAGTTGTAGGCGTTGCCCTTGGTGGTCTCGAGAACCTCGTTGATCTTCAGGATCTGCTCCATCTCGGCCAGATCCAGCAGGTCGGTCACGCTGGTCGCGCCGCCGTAGAACAGGTTGGGCATGTCGTGCGCGGCCGCCAGACGGGTCTGAATGGTGGTCTTGTACTGCTCGTAGTCGGCGATGGTCTCGAACTCGAAGCTGATGCCGGCCTCGGTGAACAGTCTGGTCTGCTCCTTCCAGACAGCCTGCTCCTCACGGTGCTTGGCAAAGGCGTCTCCGGTGCCGTTTTCATAGCCGAGCACGGTGATGACGACGGGGTCTTCATCCGCAGAGGCGGTGTACATGCACAGGGAGAAGAGCATGCACAGAGTCAAGAGGATAGCCAGGAATTTCTTCATAGTGAGAAATCCTCCTTTCTATATTTCCAACGCTTTTTGCGTTAGAAGCAAATGGGAATCAGCCCTTCAGCGAACCCACCATGACGCCCTTGACGAAGTAGCGCTGCAGGAAGGGATAGGCGAAGATGATGGGCAGGGTAGTGAAGATGATCATGGTGTACTTGAGCTGGTCGTTGGACATCTGCCGGAGCACGCGCTCCTCCATCTCCGCCATGCTCAGCGACAGGCTCAGGTCGACCGTCTGCTCGACCAGGATGCGGCGCAGGTACAGCTGCAGGGGCTGCTTTGCCTGCTCCGGAATGTAGATCATCGCGTCGTACCAGCTGTTCCACCGGGCGACCAGCGTGTAGATCGCGATAACCGCCAGGATGGACTTGGCGTTGGGAATGTACACGCGGAACAGGCACTGGTAGTTGTTCGCGCCGTCGATCTTGGCCGCCTCGCGCAGCTCCTCGGGAATCGAGGCGAAGTAGGTGCGCGTGAGGATGATGTACCAGATGCTGAAGGACGCCGGGATGATGATCGCCCAGATGTTGTTGTACAGGCCCAGCTTGGTCATCAGGATGAAGCTGGGAATCAGGCCGCCGCCGAAGTACATCGGTATCAGCAGGAAGATGTTGCAGATCTTGCGGCCCACCAGCTTGGGCGAGGTCAGCGGGTACGCGCACAGGCAGCAGGTCACCAGCATCAGGAAGGTGGGGATGAGCGTGTAAATGATCGTGTTGCCGTAGGCCTGCCACATGGTCATGTCGGTCACCAGGCGCTTGTACGTGCCCAGGAAGACGCCGGAGTCGGAGCGCGGCCACCAGTAGGTGTTCATCTGCTGCGCGTAGGCCGGGTCGGACAGCGACGTGACCAGCACGAAGTACATCGGGTACAGGCAGACGAAGGCCAGCAGCGCCACGATGACGAAGATGATCACGTCCGCGACCAGGGAACCCTCGCGAATTCTCTTATGCTTTTTCTTTGCGGTATTCATGACTCGTTGCCTCCTTCTTACCACAGTCCGGTTCCGGAGATCTTGTTGCTCAGCCGGTTGGCGATGAACACCAGGATGAAGTTGATGATCGTCGCGAACAGGCCGATGGCGGCGGTCTGGCTGAACTTGCCGCCCTGAATACCGACGCGGTAGATGTAGGTTCCGATAACGTCGGCGGTCTCATAGGTCGCGGAGGTGTACAGAAGCAGGATCAGGTCGGTATTGGAGCCCATGATGCCGCCGACCGCCATGATCAGCATGATGGCGATGGTGGGACGGATCGAGGGCAGCGTGATGTACCAGATCTGCTGCAGGCGGGTCGCGCCGTCGAGCTTGGCCGACTCGTACAGCGAGGTGTCGATCGCCGTGATGGCCGACATGTACAGGATACTGTTGAAGCCGAAGCTCTTCCAGATGTTCGTGATCGTGTAGATCCAGGGGAAGAACTCCTTGTTCGTCCGCAGCGCCGACCGCTCGCCGCCCAGCGCCACGATGATGTTGTTGATCAGGCCGTTGAGCTCCAGGAAGGACACCACCAGGCCGGCCACGACGACCATCGAGATGAAGTAGGGCAGGTAGCTGGCCGTCTGGAAGAACTTGCGCCAGCGCACGCTGTGGATCTCGTTGAGCAGCAGCGCGAAGATGATCGGGATCGGGAAGCCGAACACCAGGTTGTACAGGCTCAGCTTGATGGTGTTGCCCATCAGGCGGCCGAAATACTTGCCCTGGATAAAGTCGGTAAAATACTGCAGGCCCACCCACTTGGTGCTTCCGTCAAACGAAAGGAACGGCCGACCGGGCACGTACTTCTGAAACGCAATCACGATGCCGTACATCGGGATGTAGCAGAAGATGAAGATCATCGCCAGCACCGGCAGCATGATGGAGTAGAGCTCCAGATTCTCATGCAGCAGGTCGCGATTGATCTTCCTTGTCTTTGTTTTGTTGTTGGCCGTCGCTTGCATCAAATCACCTCAAAATTTAATCTTTCTCGTCTTTGGACATTATAGCACAGTACGTCAGATTTGTTAATAGCCAATACCCCCCCCGCACAAAATGTCACAATATTGTCACAATTCATCAAATCGATCAAAAACATCCTCCGAATCTTTTTCTTTTCGTGCATTTTTCCTCAAGTCCTACACCTAAAAACACAAATCCGTTTACCGCGCACAAAACCGCGTCGAGTACCGTTTTCAGGTGAAATATCCTCGCAAAGTGCATAATCACCGGCGTCTGCCATAACCGTTACGTTTACATACAGCTTAACACCTCGCCCGCGCGTTTTCCGTTTCGCGCTTTACGCCCCTGCGCGGCTGTGCTATGATGGAGGCGGAAGCATACCTCTCATTTTGCTTTCATCTGCGCGGCTTATCATAATATATGGAAGATTCTTCGGCTGAACGAAAAGGAGAGACGCTCATGAGGATACTCTATGCGGAAGACGAACGGGACTTGAACGGCCTGGTCGCGCGCCGGCTGGCTGCGGAGGGCTACGGCGTGGATTGCTGCTTTGACGGAGAAGCGGCCTGGGAATATTTGCAGGCGGCCGAGTACGACGCGGTGATACTGGACGTCATGATGCCGCGCCTGGACGGGCTGAGCGTGCTCAGGCGGCTGCGCGGGGCGGGAAAGCGCACGCCCGTGCTGCTGCTGACCGCCCGGGACGCCGTGGCTGACCGCGTGGCCGGACTGGACAGCGGGGCGAACGACTACCTGGTCAAGCCCTTCGCGCTGGAGGAGCTCAGCGCCCGGCTGCGCGCGCTGATACGGAGCCAGTCCGGCGCGGGAGACAGCCGCTTGAGCGTGGGCGACCTGACGCTGGACACCGCCTCCCGCCGGGCCAGCCGCGCCGGGAGGGAGATCTCCCTGTCCGCCCGCGAATACGCCCTGCTGGAATACCTGATGCACAACGCGGGCATCGTCCTTTCCCGGGAGAAAATCGAAAACCACATCTGGAATTTCGACTATGAGGGCGGCACCAACGTGGTGGACGTGTACATCCGCTACCTGCGCAAAAAAATCGACGAGGGGCGCGAGGACAAGCTGATTCACACGGTTCGCGGCATGGGCTATGTGCTGCGGGAGGACAAAAAATGAAGAACGCCTCGCTGCAATGGAAGCTCACGCTGTGGTTCTCGGCCGCGCTCGTGCTGATGGCGGCGCTCACATTCGTCTCCGTGTTCTTTGTCAGTCAGGCCGTACTGCAAAAAACGGTGCGCGACGAGCTGATTCACACCGTCGAGGACAATGTGGACGAGGTCGAGTTCTACCTGAGCGCCGACCAGATGGAGCAGGACGGCGGCGCCGATCAGTACATCCGCTACGGCGTGGGCTATCTGGAAATCGACGACGACTTCCTCGATCGCGTCAACGGCGTGACCACCGCGCTGTATCAGGCCGGCGGCGCGCTGCTCTACGGCGAAAACCCTCTCGCCGCGGCCGGCGCGCTGCCCTTTGTCGACGGCGTTTGCCGAAGCGTCCGGCTGAACGGCGAAACCTGGTATGTCTTTGACCGGCGGCTGGAGCAGCCCTCGCTGCGCGGCCTGTGGCTGCGGGGCGCGGTGTCCGAGTCGCAGGCCGACGCGCCGCTCAAAAGCATTGTGCGCCTGTGCCTGTGGGCGCTGGCGGCGTTGATGCTCTTCGCCATTGCGGGCGGCGTGCTCATTGCCCGGCGCGCGCTGCAGCCCGTGCGGGAGATGGCGCTCGCCGCGGCGCGGATCAGCGGCGGAGACGACCTGAAAAAGCGCATTCCCGTGCGCGGCGGGGACGAGCTCGCGCAGCTGGGAGCCGCCTTCAACGGCATGATCCGTCGGCTGGACGAGGCGTTCGAGGCCGAGCGGCAGTTTACCGCGGACGCCTCCCACGAGCTGCGCACGCCCATGGCCGTGCTCATGGCGCAGTGCGAGGAGGCGCTCTCCGGCGAGAAGACCGCCGCGGAGTATCGCGACGCGCTCTTCGTCATCCAGCGCCAGGGCAGGCGCATGAGCCGCCTGATTTCCGGCATCCTCGAGCTGGCGCGCATGGAGCGCGGAGACGACCGGATGGCGCGCGAGGCGCTCGATCTGAGCGAGCTGGTTCAGTCCGTATCGCAGGACATGGCGCTGATTCGCGAGAAAAGCATCGAGCTGACCGCCCAAGTCGAGCCCGGCCTGTGGGTCGAGGGCGACCCGATGCTGCTCACCCGCCTGCTCGCCAATCTCATCGGCAACGCCTACCGCTACGGCCGCGAAAACGGCTGGATACGGGTCTGGCTGCGCGCGCAGGACGGCGACGCGCTGCTGACCGTTTCGGACAACGGAATCGGCGTCGCGCCGGAGCAGCAGGAAAAAATCTTTCGCCGGCTCTATCAGGCCGCAGCCGACCGCTCGGGCGACGGCCTGGGCCTGGGGCTGGCCATGGCGCGGCAGATCGCGCGCCTTCACGGGGGCGAAATAACCGTCCTGAGCGAAGAAGGCAAGGGCAGCGCCTTCACCGCGCGCCTGCCGCGGACGGAAGCGCCCAGCGCGCCGCACAATGCCTGACCGGATTTTTTCGAAATCGCGTTTTCTCTCATATTCCTCTCATCTTCATGCGGTATCATGAACTCATCACCGATAAGGGAGGTCAAATCAATGAAAATCAGAATCATCCTGCTGACGCTCGCGCTGCTGCTGTGCTTCGGCGCCTCTGCCCAGGAGCTCTTCGACCGGACCGCCGCCGAAAACCTGGCGCTGGAAGCCGCCGGAATCCCCCGCGAACGCGCGCTGCTCTCCCCCACCGAAATCGAAACCGAGCACGGACAATCGGTCTACGACGTGGAATTCCAGTGCGACGGCCTGGAATACGAGTACTGGATCCGGGTCACGGACGGCGCCATCGTCAAAAGAGCCTGGGAGCTGACGAGCGAAAAGACCTTCAGCCTGTCCAGGTATCAGGACGCGCTGGCCCCCCTGCTGGGCGAAAGCGCGGCGCTTGCCAGCGCTCTGGCTGAGGCGGAGCTGCGCGAGGATCAGGTCACGCTGCTGGAAATCACCCTGGATACGGACGACTCGCTGCGGCTCTACGAGGTGGTCTTTTACACCCAGACAGCCGAGTATGAGATTGACGTCGACGCGGTTTCCGGCGCAATCTGCGGCGTAAGCATCGAGTATTTCGACGAGAACGAGCCGGTTCGTCCCGGCCGGCAGCGCCCCGGCGCAGGCGACAGCGCCCAAGGCCAGATCATTTCCTCCGACAGCGCTCGCGCCGCCGCGCTGCGCGACGCCGGCCTTTCCGCCTCCGATGTGACCTTCACCAAGACAAAGCTGGAGCGCGAGGACGGCGTACTGGTGTATGAGGTGGAATTCGTCACCGCGGACGGCGAATATGAGTACGAGATCGACGCGGTCTCCGGCAGCATCCGCGAAAGGAGCCTGGAGCCCCGCGTGACCGAGCGCCCCGCTCAGTCTGCCAGCTACATCGGCGTGGATCAGGCCAAGTCCGCCGCGCTCCGGCACGCCGGCCTCTCCGCCTCCGACGTCACCTTCACCAAGGCCAAGCTGGAAAAAGAAAACGGCGTTCGCATATACGAAATCGAGTTTCGCACCGCCAGCGCCGAATACGAATACGAGATCAACGCCTCGACCGGCGCCATCCTCGACTGCGACGTCGAGCGCGAGGACCGGGACGACGATCACGACGATCACGACGACGATGATGACGACGATGACGATGATGATGATGACGACGATGACGATGACGGCGATGATGACGACGACTGACGCGAAATAAGCGGCCGCCCGGCACAGAGCGCTCGGTGCCGGGCGGCTGTCTGCTATGCGCTTGATCAGGTCTCAGCCGTCGGGACGCGCGGGACAATCGGCTGATCCGCAGCAGAAAAGGCTGGGAATTGATCCCAGCCTTTTGTATGCATTGCGGCATCCAGTCTGCGCCTGCTTCTTCAATCAGCGCTGTCTCACTGACGAGAAGAAGCATTTCATCCTCTATTTTCACAAACGCGCAATTGCCTTTGGAGAGGTAAATCTGGAACATAAACAGGGATTCATCCTGCTCGGCCATTGCCTGCTTGTCCACGTAAACGCTGGCGGGAATCACGGACGGTTTGCATCCGCATCACCCCCTGTGCAGCGCGATAAGCTCGTCCAGGCTCATGAAAGAGAGGCCGAACTCACCCTCGACGTGCACGACGGAACAGAGACATGATCTTCTTCATGGTAAGCCATCCTTACTCGCCGCGCATGTGCCTTTCGAAGCAATAGCTTTTTTGCCTCAATTCATTTCCTGCAGTCGCGTGCAGCCCTTGAACGCCCGCGCGCCAATGCGTTCAACCGTCTGCGGGACGGTAATGCTGGTCAGCGCAGAGTTGTTCAGAAACGCCTCGTCGCCAATCTCGGTGACCGGCATGCCGTCGATGCTGTCAGGGATCACCACAGCCGCGTCGTTTCCATGATACTTGACGATCACGACGCCCGTTCCGGCCTCGTTCACCGCATAGGTGAACTCATCGTGCGGCTCTTCCTGACTGACAGTCAGCGATCTGTTCTCCGAATACTCGGAATAAGTCTTTTCCTCGCCGCTCTGCTGATAGGCGCGAAGCCTGAAGACGCAGGTCGTTCCAGCCGTCAGTTCATCTGTTGTCAACGTGGTTTCGGTCGTGTCGCCGATCACGGAGAACGTATCCGACTCCCCCTGGCTCATGCTGATTTCATAGCCCGTCGCGCCTTCCACCGCCTGCCAGCTCAGTATTGCGCTCAAGCCTTCCTGCCTGACGCTCTCCCATGCCGGCGCAGTCAGTTCTCCGCTCGGTGCCGCGATATTGACCGGGTCGGGAGCGAACGGCAGCTCGTCAGTCGTTCCATCCTTCGACGCCTTATACCACAGATAGTACGCGCCGGGATCCTTGAAGGTGTGCTCCACCACCCACTCCTTGCAGGCGGGATACGCAACGATTTCGGCCTCGTCCGCGTTCCAGGTAGCCAGCTGCTCCTCGCCCAGGTACAGGTACAGGTGCTGCATATCCAGGTTGGTCGTCGCGTGGATCTTCAGCGGTGTTCCTGCGGTCGCTTCCTCATACCATACCTGCAGCACAGCCGGGCGCTCGACCTGCGCGGGCGCAGGCGCATATGCCTGGCTCATCTCCTTCCCATCGACGGACGCCTTGTACCACAGGTAGTATGCACCGGGATCCTCAAAGGTGTGCTCCACCACCCACTCCTTGCAGGCGGCATATTCCATGATTTCAGCCTCGTTCGCGCTCCAGTGTCCCAGCTCGTTCTCGCCCAGGTACAGGTACAGGTGCTGCATATCCAGGTTGGTCGTCGCGTGAATCTTCAGCGGCGAATTCTCCAGTCCCTTTTCGTACCAGACCTCGATCACGGCCGGGCGTTCAATCTGCACTGCCTTGGGCGAATAGGGCAGGCTCATCGTCGTGCCATCGGCGGACGCCTTATACCACAGGTAATACGCGCCGGGATCGTCGAACGTGTAGTCCACCACCCACTCCTTGCAGGTGGCATATTCCACGATTTCGGCCTCGTCCGCGCTCCAACTGACCAACTGGTTCTCGCCCAGGTACAGGTACAGGTGCTGCATATCCAAGTTGGTCGTCGCGTGGATCTTCAGCGGCTTCTTCTCGATGCCCTTTTCGTACCAGACGTCAAGCAGCGCCGGACGCTCGATGTTCGCGGGATCGGGTGAATACGCCGGACTCATCACGGTTCCATCGACGGACGCCCTATACCACAAGTAATATTGACCCGAATACTCAAAGGTATAGCTTACGTGCCACTCCTTGTTTGCGGAATTCTCGTCAATCTCCGCCTCGTCCGCGCTCCAGCTGGCCAGCAGGCTGTCACCCTGATAGAGGTAAAGATACTGCGTCTGAAGGCTGGTCGTCACGTGAATCTTCAGCGGACTGCCCTCCGTACCCTTGTCGTACCAGGTCGCGATGACCCTGGCTTCCGTCGACTCGGTGTCAGACGAATCGCCGCCTTCTCCGGGCGCGTCCGTCGCTTCGGGCTGCGTGATTTTCTCCTCGAACTCCACGCACGGAATGCAGACGCTGCCCGCACGGCGCGTGTCCGGATCGTTTCCGAGCTGCACGGTCAACTCCTGCGCCTTCTCGTCATCCAGCGCATCCACCGTCTGGAACTGTACGTAGCCGACTGCGAAATCCGCTTCGCCATCACGCAGCGCCTGCGTGTCAAAGACGATCTTCAGCCAGTCCTGCGCCGGGTCGTCCGCCTCCGCGTCAAGCTCCGCATAGACTGTGCCGTCAGTCTTCAGCGTGCCCAGTTCCTCCGTCCGCGCAGCCTGCTTGTAGACAATGCTGTTCTTCTTCAGGAAGACATAGCCTTGCGAGAAGTGTGCGAGAGGTTCCGCAGTCGGTTCAGGCTCGGGAACCGGCGTATCGGTCGTCTCAACCTCAGGCTCGGGAACCGGCGTGTTGGTTGTCTCTGCCACAGGCTCGGGAACCGGCGTATCGGTCGCCTCGACCTCAGGCTTGGGAACCGGCGTGCCGGTCGCCTCGACCTCAGGTTCGGGAATCGGCGTGGCGGTCGCCTCTGCCTCAGGCTCAGGAATCGGTGTCTCAGTCACTTCAACCTCAGGCTCAGGAGTCGGCGTTTCGCTTGCCTCAGCCACGGAAACCGGCATGTCGGTCGCCCCGGACACGGGCTCTGGAGTCGACGTATCGTTCGTCTCGGCCTCGCCCGACGCGCGGGAATCCACGCCCGGAACGCCTTCCAGACCGCTGCCCAAAAGCAGCATCAGAACCAGCAACCAAGCCACATACTTTCTGATCTTTCCACTCCACTTCATTTTTCTATCTCCTCCTCTATCCATAAATCCCATGGCCTTGACTATTTTTTCGACCACAGACCGCACAGCCTGACCGCGCGCATCAGTATGGCCTGGTTTGGGCGAATCTGCGGCAGCAACCATCCCAATAGGACGTTTGCGAAGGCCTGTGTCACCAGCGAAGCAAACGCCGCGCCACGCACGCCCCAGCGGGGAATCAGCGTCCAGTTGAGCAGGATGTTGCACAGCGCGCCCAGCAGGTTGAGCAGGCACAGCAGCCGCTGCTTATTTTCAGCATAGATCCAGATCAGACGCGCCGAGCCGATATAGGAAAAGGCGCTATACCACACGAGCAATCGCAGAATCCCCGCCGATTCCCTGTAGGCCTGCCCGTACAGGAGCACGATGATCGGTTCGGCGAAAATCGCAACCACCGCGCTCTGCAGCAGCGCCAGGTAGATGACGATCGCGTACAGCCTGGCCATCTGGGTTTCGTACGCGCCCGTGTCCCGCTCCCGCGCCACGAGAATCGATGGCCGGAAGGAATCGATGAGTGCGAGAAACACAAACTCGGTCAGGTTGGCGCCCACGACCGCCGCGGAATACAGTCCCATCTCTGTCTCACCCAGCATGTTCACAATCATGATGCGGTCGGTCTGACCCAGCAGCATCACCATGAGTCCTGACAGAAGGTAGTACCCGCCGCGCTTCACCAGGGCAAGACCCCGTTTCAGGGAGGCGCGCAGCCGCCCTCCGCCCAGTCTCCTGTACACTGCCAGCAGCCCGGCGGCAATCAGCGCGTACTCAATCGCCTTGGACGCGGCGTACAGCGCCATGTTGCTTCCCGTCAGCAGGATGACAAGCTGATAAGTCGAAATCAGCGCGTAGGCGATCAGCGTCAGCACCGCGACATACTTGGAGAGCAGCTTTGCCTGAAACCAGTACTGAATCAGCTCTGCCCCCTGCGCCAGCAGCGAAAGGCTGTACACCACGCACACCAGCACGGTGCCTGGCTCGCCGGGCAGCGTCAGGCGCGTAAACGTCCAGATGCCCAGCACGCACAGCGCGCCGGACACAATCGAGGCTGCAATGGCGGAGCCGAGGATTTCTCCCTCGTCCCCTGGATGGGCGACGAGCTCGCCGACCAGCGTCGACGTGAACCCCAGCTGCGCGACGGGTGTCAGAAACAGCGTCAGGGAGGCAGCATAGGTGATGGCGCCGTAGTTTCCCGGCCCGTACAGCCGGGCAGTGAGCATCGTAACGACCAGCCCAAGCACCGCCTGGATGCCCTTGCAGACGATGATCCACGTCGCGTTTTTCGCGATTCTGGTTCTGAATAATTCCTGCATGGCGACACTACCTGTGTTCTGTTCTGGCGACGATGATTCCGTACAGAACCGGCGACAGACAGAAGACCGCCGCCTGCGCTTTTTTTATCGCGGGAAGCCTGCTGTTTCGAAGCACCGCAGGCAGATATTGCCACACCGCCGCGCGCAGCCTGCCTGTCAGCTCCCCCGGACAGGTCTGTCCGCTCCGGGCGTACGCAGTGAAGATACCCATGTGTGCAAAGGCGCAGTCCGCCTCGGCCGCATAGACGATTTCCGGAAAGCGCTCCTGGAAGAAGCGAACCTGCGCCCTGGAGATTTCCATCGGCGCCTGACTGATCCTCGTCGTTCTCGAGTTGCTGCCCGGGCGCTGCACGTAATGGTAGAGCGGGCGGGAACTGTACGCTACCCGATCGCACGCCGCCATAACGCGATACAAAAGCGCGTAGTCCTCACAGCCCTGCCCCTCGGGGAATCGCAGCGCGCCCATTTTCTCGCGACGAATGAGCGCCGTGCAGAAAGAGACGTGCAGGTATTGATAGCTGTTCAGCTCAAGGAGCGCCTCGCGGGTCATCCAGCATTGGCTGATTCCCGCCTTCGCGCGGCAATAACGCGAGCCGTCCGTTTTCTCTACCCACATCTCTGCCGCCGCCATGTCCGCGCCGTGCGCCTCGATCAACTCCAGCAGGATCTCGTACATCTCCGGCTCGAGATAGTCGTCTGAATCGATGAAGGATAGATACTCGCCCCGACACACCTCCAAGCCACGGTTTCTCGCGGCGGCTGTCCCCCGGTTCTGCTGATGAATCACGCGCACACGTTCGGGATGCCTGCGGGCATACTCATCGCAGATCTGTCCGCTCCCGTCTGACGACCCGTCGTCCACCAGAATCACCTCGAAGGGTGGTACGCTCTGCGCCAAAATGGAGTCAAGACACGCCTGAAGGTAAGTCGCGGTGTTATACACCGGAACCACCACGCTGACCCTGTTCATGAAAACCACCTGCCGATTATCGTTTGGTACGGCAGAACATGGTTGCTGTTCTGCACGCCGACCGTATAGCATGCGTACGCGAAGTACAGTAGCATGATCACTGAGACGACCAGCCGGCGCTCCCGCTCATTTACCGGCAGGTTCGCGGCGGCCATCGGCAGCGAAACCACTGCGGGCAGCCCGAACATCCACAGGCATCGCAGGATCAAAACTACCTCCCCGCTGAGCAACGTCACTAGAAAGGCGGCCAGCTGCAGGTTGTAGTACGTCTGATATCGCGCGTCATCGCGATAGCACACCGACATGAAGACCAGCAACACCGCGTTGATCGCCAGCATCACATAGGCCGTCCGATCCGTATCGAACACGGACATCAGGTACACGGCGTATTTCGTCTGTGAGACGGCCCAGCGCGCAAGCAGGGCAATCCAGTGGCAGGAAACCGCCGCCGCAAGCGCGAGAAGCAGCATCGCTCGGGGACGCAAGCGAAGCCTTCCCGCCCAGTACACCGGGAAGAACAGCGTGCAGGACAGATGGAATCCCGCGGCCAGCCCCACGCACACCAGGAACGGCAGCAGGCGGCGTTGCCTGACGTAGCGAACCGAATACAGCAGGATCGCACAGCCCACCATCTGGCGCATCGCGTTGAAGAACACGAAGCAATAGCCCATGCCCATAATCAGGAAGGCGCTCAGCGCCGGATTGGGCGAATCCTCGAAGATCTGCGCGTAGATCGTCGCGTAGAAGATAACCGCGGTGATCGCGAAGACCCAAACATACCCTCCCCCCAGCCGTGCAACCACCAGGTTGAGCAGGTGGTACAGCGGCTCCAGGAACACATAGCCCGAGGCTTCGGTCTGCTGTACCCGCTCGAAGTAGGGCACGTAGGTGTGCAGATAGTCCTCGCCGACGTCATAGCGCAGTGCGGCAATCAGGATCATCGGCAGCGCCGAGAGGAACACGGCCAGCCACCGGCAGCGCTGATGGAGTGATCTGTGCGCACAGGCATAGGCAGCAAGCATGGACGCGGCGCATCCTGCCCAGTAGACGATCATGCCTCCAGCCTCTGCAGCGCCTCGTAGCGCGCGACCATTTTTCGGGCGTTGAGCGCGGCGTCAAAGCGTTCCGTGCCGGCGATCGGCCGCCGCCTATCCACCTGCTGATCCCGGATTTCCTTCAGCTTCGCCGCCCACAGCGTCACGTCCTCCGGGCCGATGGGCAGAAACAATGCCTGATCGTCCAGCATGATCTCCCTGGAAACCTCTTCAGAAAACAGGCAGGGCAGCCCCGCGCACTGTGCCTCAATGCCTGTCAGGGGCAGCGCTTCATAGATCGACGGCAACACAAAGGCGTCCATTGCCTGATAATAGGGCGCGCAGTCGCGAATCAGACCCAGGAACCGGACAGATTCCCCCAGTCTCAGTTCGCCGGCCAGCGCCCGCGTCTGCTCCATCAATGCGCCATCGCCCAGCAGTAAAAGCACCGCATCCGGCTTGATCTGCCGGAACGCCTGGAATATGCGCAGCAGATAGCCATGGTTCTTTTCGTAGTAAAACCGCCCCACGTGCCCGACGACGAAGCGTCCCTCAAGCCCCAGTTGCCCGCGCAACTCATCACGCGCCCGTTCATTGAACCGGAAGCGCCTCACATCGATTCCGTTGGGCACGACCTCAAACGGCAGCCCGCGGAACTGGTACTCCCCCACCTGCGTGGAGCAAGCCAGCCGCACATTGGCGTAAATCGGGGAGAAGTGGAACAGGACGTGCTTGACATACCCCTTCAGGGTGTTTGGATGTCCAGGACAGTGGCTGTGGAGTATCCTCGCGGGTACGCCATGGCGCTTCGCGGCGCCCAAGTAAAAGAACGCCGTGCTGCCCAGGTGGCCATGGACGATCGGATACCGTTCCCGGCTGAACATCTCGTCCAGCTGGCGCAGGTAGCGGACAAGGTTCAGGTCATCCATCAGCGTAGTGTGAAAGATGCGTCCGCCCAGTACCTCGATCTCGTCCTCAAAGACGCCTCTGCGCGCGTGATGCACCAGAAAATCGAACTGTAGCTGCGTACGATCGATCTGCCGGTACAGATTCATGATGTAGTTTTCCATGCCGCCCATGTCCATCACGGAGACGACCTGCAATATTCTCATCATTTTCGCAGCAGCCTCCTGTAGCACCATGACCTCACGCCGACCGGCGACAGACCCACCAGAATGTTCCCGCAGGAGCGCATCACAAAATCCACCGGCTTCATCCATCCACTCCGCAGCAGATGGATGTTGTACTTCAGCAGTGCGCCAACATATCGCACGCCGCCCCGCCTGCCGTAAAACTCCCGTCCAATCCGAACATGGTACAGGATTTTCCTGACGCTGCAGCTCCGGTATCCGGCGGCGAGTATCCGCACAAACAGGTCGTAATCCTCGTGCAAATAAACATCCTTGTAGTTGCCAACCTTCAGCACGGCAGAGCGCTTCATCATCACCGCGGGGTGACAAAACGGCGTCCTGCGCCGCGAGAAGCGAACCAGTTCGTCGTGCGTCGCGGGAAACAGGCGCTTCGAGACAGGTTCCTGGATCGTTTCGAAGAATTCCTCGCAGTCGCAGCCGACAATGTCCGCGCTCTCCGCCAGCGCCATGCGCAGTTCCTCCTCACAGCGCGCCGGCTCGGACAAATCGTCCGCATCCATTCGGGCAATCCACTCGCAGCGGCATTCCTGGATGCCGTATCGCATAGCCGCGGCAAGCCCTTGGTTGCGCTCCAGCGACAGAACGCGAATCAGCCCCGAATAGCGCGCCAAGCAGCGCTTCACGGCGTCGTACAGTTCGTCGGTCAATGACCCGTCCTCCACAAGGACGATCTCCCTGGGCGGCAGGGTCTGGTACACCATTGACTTGACGGCTTCCTCAAACCATCCCGCGCGATCCCGGTGATAAACGGACATCAGCACGCTGTATTCCGATAAAACGCCAGTCATGGCCATACACCTCACCTTTGTATCTATTCCGCGCCCTTTCCCAGAAGCACCGTCCTGCACGTCGCGAGCAGAATCTGAAGATCCCACAGCGCGTTGGCGTGACCGACGTACTCAAGCTCCATCCGCATACGCTGCTCATAGTCGCAGCTGCTTCGGGCGTAGGCCTGCCAGTAGCCCGTCAACCCAGGTGTGACCGACAGAAACCGTTCTCGATCAGCGCCGTATTTCGCAGCCTCCTCCGCTACGACAGGTCTTGGTCCCACCAGCGACATCTCGCCACGCACGATGTTGACGAGCTGTGGCAGCTCGTCCAGGCTGGTTCTGCGCAGGAAACGTCCAAAGGCCGTCACCCGCGGATCATTCTCTAGCTTGAACCGCTCCGAGAATTCACGCCTCTGCCGTGCGGTAAGCGAGTCGAGGTGCTGATCTGCGTGATCCATCATCGTCCGGAACTTCAGCACCTGAATAATTCTTCCGTTTTTGCCGAGCCGCCGATGGCGGTAGATGGCCGGTCCACGGGATGTGAGCACAACGAGCAGCGCAAGAAGCAAAAGCAGCGGTGAAAGGACGATCAGCATCGTGAGAGAGAATGCGAGGTCGAAGAATCGCTTGCCGATCCAATACGCCCTCCCGCCGCGCCCGTGATGCATTCTCCACGTCATGCAGGCGTACCTGTGTGTTGAGGGAGTAAATTGCATATCTCGTGTAAGTACTGCGCTCTCGCGATCAGGGCAAGCGTACATTTCGTTTCCAATCTGCCGTATCACAATTATCATCCTCTGCTGTACCCATATTTTACACGTTCTCCGTGAGAATCTCCCTCTGATTCAGTCCCATCATTTTCCCGGCGGCACACGTGCCATAATCTTGCGTAAGTCGCGCGTACGCCTCGTTCATCCGCGTTCTTCTGTACGACAGGTCGTGCGCGTCCGACGCAACGTAGTCCACGGCCTTCTCCCGAAGCAGTCTTCGCGCGAGCAGGCCGCTTCGGATGCTGGCCGGCTGCAGTACAGTCTCCGCGTCAAGCTGTATCCTGATCTCCAGCCTGCTGCGAATTTCAAGCAGCCGCGCTGGATGCAGCCAGAAGCAGCGAAGCCTCTCCGCGTGCGCAAGAACCGGTATCAGTCCTCCGTTGGTCAGCGCGCGCAGGTCACTTCTTATTTGGTCGACGTTCACCTGGGCGGGTCATTCGACCAGTACATAGTTCGTCCCGTTCAGTGTGGGAATCCTACCGCCGAACAGAGCCGAAACGGCACTGGCCGTAAGCAGCGTCTCAGTACCCTCCAGCACGTGCAGCAAATAGCCTTTGTCCCGCAGTACTGCCTGGCCAGGCAAAGCCGTTCCCGGCACAGCGTCCGCTCAAACGCGCAGACGCCAGGCCGGACGTGCGGCGTCGCGAAAACCGTCCTGATGCCGTCCCTGTACGCGGCATCCAGCATTGCGTACATCATATCCTGCGTCCCGGCGCCGTCGTCCACGCTGAACAGAAAGTGATGATGAATGTCGACAAACTCGGGCGCTGCGTTCATCTCACTTTGCGCCGGCGCTCTTTGCGGGCAGCTTTTCCTGTCTGCCGTAGTAATAACCTTCGCCCTCCGAACTTCTGCCCTTGAACTTGTTGAGCACGTATCCGATGACCGGACAATTCGCCTTTTCGATCTGTGCGACTGCTTCCTTCAGTCTGTGTGCGCGCATGCCGCTTTCGACCACGAACAGCGCTCCATCGCACAGGGTGGCGAGCTTGGCTGCGTCGATGATCGTGCCAACCGGCGGCGCGTCCACCAGCACCGCGTCATACTGTGACGCCAGCCGCTCGAACAGCTCCTGCATACGCGACGAGTTATACAGTAGCAGGGAGTTCATGACCGTCTTTCCCGCCAAAATCAGATCCGCTCCCGGGATGTTCGTCCGGCCGACGATCTCCTCCATGCTGCACCGCCCGCTGAGATAGCCCGTCAATCCCAGGTAGGTATCGTCCGAATTCACCCGGATTCCGTAGGTTCCGCGCAGGGTGGAAGAGCGGATATCCGCGTCCATCAGAACCACGTGCATTCCCAGGCGAGTCGCCATCGTCCGCATCATATGCATGGCCACGTAGGACTTGCCCTCCTGCGGGCGGCAGCTGGTCAGCAGGACTCTTTTCATCTCTCCGACGAAGGACAGGTTGGTGCAAAGCGTATCCAATGCATCCGTAATCGGGTATTCCGGCAAGGCAAGACGCCTGATTTCCATATTGATCATACGCACTTACCTTCTTCCCGTGCGTTTTGCTTTTTCCATGGGAATGACCGCCAGCGGCTCGACGCCCATGTGCTTTCTGAAATCGTCGGCCGATTTGAGCCTGTCGCCGTACAGAAAGCACACAAACAGGCACCAGACACACACGACGAATGACAGAAGCGTTCCCACCGACACAACCAGCAGCTTCTTTGGCCGGGCGGGCTTAAGCGGCTCCAGCGCCATCGAAATGATCGAAGGCCTGGTGGTGAGCATGTAATCAGAAATGTACTGACTGGCCACCGCCGCGTATTCGTTGGCGACCGCCGCGGCCTCGGGCGCGTCTTCCGACGCAAAGGTCAGCAGTAGAATCCGCGTATTGCTGGGGTTTGTCACCGTCAGCATTTCCCGGATTTCGGCCACGGTATAGGGCAGGTGCAGGTTTTCTATGACCTGTTGATTGACCTCCCAGGTCTTGAAGATCCACTGGTAGTCGTTGGCAAGATATGATCCGATCTGTAAGTCAGACAGATTGACCACCGAGTCCTGAGAATTTACGACGTACAGCTGCGCCGTTGCCTCATAGACAGGCGTCGCGAGGATGAATACGTAAAACAACAGACAGAGAAAAACGCCGCATCCAACGCCCGCTACAGTTTTGATCTGCTTGACCAGGTATCGGAAAAAGCCCGGTATGTCAAATCCGTTCGATAAGCCCGTTCTGCTGCGCGAAGCTTCATTCGTTTCCAATACTGCAACCTCCGAATAAGCGCGTCTGTCTTTCAGGCGCTGGGGACTTTGGGAATGCCATGCGGCTCATGCGCTGTGAATCCAGAATCACTGCTGATCCTGCAGAAGGATAAAAATCGCTTCCTCGCCGCCAGAAATTCGTTCCATCAGTTCCTGAGAAATCGACAGCGATACGACGCCTTCACTAGCCGTGGCGGGCACAGGGAACCAGACGAGCTCGTCGGAGGCTTCCGCGTCCGCGGCGTCATTCGTCACGCCGATCATGCCCAGAAGAATCGCGTCGTCCGGGTACTGCACGGCGAACTCAAACACCGCATCCACTTCGCCGTAATCCGGGCTGTAGTTCTCCGCCTTCAGGTCGTACAGTTCCACCAGCATCAGGTTGTCCGTAACGTAGTTCTCCGGCAAATACTCAGCCGCGGCGGCAATGGTCTCCTCGCCAAAGAAAGCGGCGATTTTCTCCGTCTTCACGAACGCCTGCACGTCCTTGAGTACAGCATCCGCCGCTTCGGTCTGCGCGAGAAGGCGAATAGCAAGGCTCTCCTTCATTTCGGCGCTCTGGGCGACAGTTACCTTCGCGTCGATCTGCCTGGGCAGTTCCACAGAGGGCAGCTGCTCCGCACAGCACACCGCACCCGCAATCAGCAACGCGAGGGCTGCCAGTATAGCCATCATCTTCTTCATCATAAGAGCACTTCCTTTCTTAACAAACCATACTTTGTCAGGCTGCATGGCATTCCCGGTAATCGATCAGATCGGCTCGTAAAACAGATCCAGCAGAATCTGCGTTAACATCTCTTCATCCGGATAAAACTCGTAATAGCCGCTCTCTCCGACGACATTCTCGCCCGGCAATTCCTGAACTGGTTCAATCGAACAACGCGCCGCAAGGTCGAAAAGGTTCATCAGCCTGCCGCGGCTCATGTCCGTGACGAGGTAGGGCTCCACTGCGTCAAGTATCGCGGACAGCTCCGATGCGGAGCCCTCCAGCTTCTGCCTGAGGATTGGCTTGGCAGCTTCCATGTACCTGCGCTGGCGTAGCAGACGGGATGCGTTGGTTCCGTCCCCCACGTCATATCGATACCGAAGATAATACTCCGCTTGCTTGCCCGTGAGCGTCAGCGTTGTTCCCATAGTCATCGCCGAATCATAGACGGAAAAGTCTTCGTCTAATGTGACTTCGATCCCGCCCAGCGCATCGTTGAGCGCGCAGATTCCATCAAGCCGCATCGCAAGACAGCTGTCGATCGGTATGCTCATCAGGCGCGCGCTCAGGCTATTCTTCGCCAACTCGCAGCTCAACTGATCGCCGTCTCCATAACTGTACGCCAGGCAAATCTGCGCAGTGCGCGTGCCGACCGCCTCGCCCAGGAGGTTGATGACCGTCATCTCCACCATCAGGTCGCGGTTGACGTGCAGAGCCGATACCTTTTTCTCAGATTCGTCAAACACGACCAGCAGCTGAAAATCCGCCTGGCCACCATTTTGATAGCGCGTCCCGGATGCCGCATCCGCTTCCCACCGGTCAATGCCCAGTAACAGTACGGTCGTCAACCGCTTCCTTGGGCGGTACGAGACACCGTCAATCTCAATGCGCCCCGCATTCATCCGGGCATCCAAATCGCCCCAGACCGTCTCCGCCATGCAGCGGGCATCTGCAGCAATGCATATCAACGCAAAAATCAGCAGCAACAGCCTACGTATCCTTCTTATCATATTCCGTTCTTCGCCTCTGACCTCGGACACCTTCTCAATCAGCGCACAGATTCCTTTTCACCTTGTTTCTGTTTACAGTCTATTATATACCATGCAGCATAGATTGTCTATACTAAAAAAGCAGATATTTTCGATTTTTTTCTGTAGGACTATAATACATCTTGGACAGATAAAGAAAAAACCATAAGAGAAGAGCCTCATGCGATAAAGTTGAGGTACTGCCAACAGCTTCATAAAAGGAGGCTCTAACTCTCATGAGCAACGGTATAACACAAGACATGGCATACCGGCTATTCCCAATGAAGTACGGCGTCTTCACAGCCATCCCAACCGGCATACGGATACTGAACTAAAGCTCATCACTGATATGCGCCGCCACAATCCCACCCGCAGCATGGTCAAACTGCAGCACCGGCTGAAAGCCCGAGACTACACTCACTGCCCGTAGAGCCTGTTCCGTGCCATGCGCAGGCTGGGAATGCACGTATGGTGTTTGCACTGAAATACAGGAGAAAGATTTCTTTGGAGAAAAGAGGGAAGTGATTGGGAAAATTCTGAGACAGATGTAAAAATGTTGGCGGGCAGAAATACAAGTGTCGGAATCAAGGACTCTGGTGCCGAGTGTATTTCGTAGATATGGTGGTGAAGAACAAGCAAAAAGTGCAGAATATATTCAACATCAGTTGGATGAAGATAAGTCAGGGAAACAGATGACGATGTTTGGAAAAGACGGCAGCCCTTTTAATGGCGGCAGGTAACAATCCTACGCAATTGGCAGATCGTATATGCGCCTGCGAGGGCGCTGCTAGTAGTCTAGGGCTTTGCCCGCATATGAAAAACCACCGGCTCCGGTGGATGATTTTTCCGTATGGATCTGCCCGCAAAGCGCTTGACAAGCGCAAAAGGATGCACTATCATCTATTTGGTTGATGGTACAACCAGTTCGCGCCGGGGAGGAACGAAAAATGGACCAGACACAGCGAAAGATCACCAAAATCGCGCGGGAGGCGGGCGCGCTGACCGTGCAGGCGATGAAGCGCGAGGGCGTGGGCGCGGCCGAGTTCGACTTTATACACCTGCTGCGCCATCATCCCGGCCTGACGCAGAGCCAGGTGCGCGAGATGCTGGGCGTCGATAAGGGCGCGGCGGCCCGGCGCGCGGCCAGCCTGGAGGCGAAGGGCTATCTCGTGCGACGGCCCAACCCGGCCGACGGGCGCAGCCGGCTGCTCTACGCGACCGAAAAGGCCGATTCGCTGCGCAATTCGAAGGCGCAGATTGAGACGGCGTTCTACGAGTGGCTGCTGGAGGAGCTGCCCGAGGGGGAGCGCGCGGCTTTCTGCCGGACGCTGGACGCGCTCTATCGCCGGGCCAAGGCGGAGAGCCGGGCTGGTTTTCCGCAGGTGTCGCAGCGGATGGAACCGCAGGAGGATGAGGCGCATGAAGAGGTTTGAGCCGCAAAGGATCGGCGCGTATTTCCGGGCGGAATGGGCGGCGCTGTGCCTCGTGACGGCCTCCGGGCTGATCTATAACCTGGGCCTGCTGGCCGGGCCGTGGTTCGAGGGCAAAATGGCCGGGCGGCTGATCGACTGCCTGAACGGACAGGCCGGCTTTCGCGATATGCTGGCGCTCGTCGGGTGGTACGCGCTGATTACGGCGGCGGTGCAGGGCGCGCGCTACGTCAAGCGGTTCTATGTGCGCCGCTTCGCCAACAACGTCAACCGCCGCATGAAGCGGGTGCTGTACGCCAACCTGGTGCGCAGGAGCCGGAGCGAGCTGGCCGGGGAGGGCATGGGCGAGATGCTGACCAGGGCGATCAGCGACGTGGACGACTGCGCCGAGGGCATGCGCAAGTTCACCACCGAGCTGTTCGACACGGGCGTGGCGCTGGCGGCCTACGCGTGCATGCTGCTGAGCTACGACTGGCGGCTGGCGCTGACCTGCCTGATCTTTCCGCCGCTGGCCTTCGTGATCGCCGAAAAGCTCAAGGCGGTCGTGCAGCGGGCGGGCGCGGCGTACAAGAAGCAGGCGGGCGCGCTGAGCGCGGCGACGCTCGACCGGGCGAGCAACGCGCTGACCTACCGCGTGTTCGGCTGCGAAAGGGAGCGCGGCGCGGCCTACGAGCGCGAGCTGGACAGGTATGAGTCGGCCGCGGTGAAGGCCAACCTGCTCACCGCCGCGCTGCCGCCCGTGTACCGGGTGCTGGCGATGGCCGGCGCGCTGCCCATCCTGCTCTTGGGCGCGCGCAACGTGCAGGGGACGGGCTGGCAGGCCTGGGACGTGGCGGCGTTTGCCACCTTCCTGTCCTGCTTTACCCGCCTGGCGGCCAAGTCCTCCGGCGCGGCCAAGCTGTTTAACGCGGTGCACCGGGCGCAGGTCTCCTGGCGCAGGATCAGGCCGCTGATGCGGGAGGTAAAGCCCCTTGAACAGGTACAGGCCGCCCCGAGCGCGCCGCTTCACGTGCGGGAGCTGGGCTTTGCCTATCCGAGCGGGGAGAAGATCTTCGCCGGGCTGTCCTTCGACGCGCAGCCGGGCGAGATCATCGGTGTGACCGGGCCGGTGGCCTGCGGCAAGTCCACGCTGGGCAAGGCGTTTCTGTGCGAGTATCCGTATGAGGGGAGCATCCGCTTTGGCGAAAAGGAGCTCTCCGGGCTGACCGAGGCGCAGCGCGCGGGGGTGGTCGGCTATCTGGGCCACGACCCGGAGCTGTTCAGCGCCAGCGTGGAGGAGAACGTGCTGCTGGGCGACGCGGGGGATGCGGAAAAGTACCTGAAGGCGGTGTGCCTGGACGGGGAGGTTGCGGCGATGGAAGAGGGGCTTGAGACCCAGGTGGGCAGCGGCGGCGTGCGGCTGTCCGGCGGCCAGGCGCAGCGGCTGGCGCTGGCGCGGACGCTGTGCCACAGGCGGCCGGTGATGATACTGGACGATCCGTTTTCGGCGCTGGACAGGGCGACCGAGGCGCAGGCCTTTGAAAACCTGCGCAGACTGACCAGAGACAGCGTCGTGCTGCTGATTTCGCACAGGCTGTACCTGTTCCCGCAGACCGATCGCGTGATCTGGCTGGATAACGGGCGCGCGCAGGTGGCGACGCACGAGCGCCTGCTGGCCGAGAATCCGGAATACGCCCGGCTCTGCCAGGAGCAGGAGGAGGGAAAGCGCGATGAAGACTGAAGGGAGCGTGCGCAGGGTCATACTGGACGCGCTGCGCAGGGAAAAAGGTCTGTCGCTGGGGATCGTGTGCGCGGTGTGCGGGGCGATTGCCGCGTCGCTGTGCCCGCCGCTGATACTGGGCGCAGTTATCGACCGGCTGACCGCGGGCGAAGGTCTTTCCGCCTGGCTGGCGCTGAGCTACTTCGGGCTGCTGGCGCTGGCCGGGGCGATGGAGTCGGCGCGCGAGTGCGGACTGACCGTGCTGGGGCAGAAAATCACCCACGCGCTGCGCAGCGCCCTGATGGACAAGCTGACCCGCCTGCACGCGGCCAGCCTGACCGAGCAGGAGCCGGGCGCGCTGACGGCCCGGTTCGTGGGGGACGTGGACACGGTGGAAAACCTGTTTACCGGCGGGGTGATCAGCCTGTTTGCCGACGCCTGCCGTATCGCGAGCATTCTGGCGGTTATCGCGTGCAGGAACCCGGGCCTGACGCTGATTCTGCTTTTCCTGCTGCCCGGGCTGTTCTGGTTCACCCGGCGGGTGCAGAAGCGCATGCTCGCCTCGCAGCTGGAGAACCGCCGCGCCGTCAGCCGCGCCGCCGCCCAGGTGCCCGAGACCATCCGCAACCTGCGCACCGTGCGCGCGCTGGCCCGGCAGGAATACATGGAGGCGCGCTACGACGGGGCTATCGAGCAGAGCTACCGCGCGATGGAAAAGACCAACTTCTACGACGCGATCTATTCGCCGGTCATTCTCAGCCTGAACGCGCTGGTTGTGGCGGCGGTCATGCTGCTCTCCGCGTCCGGCGACGCGCGCGTGCTGACACTGTTCGGCATGTCGGCGGGCACCGCGGTCGCGGTCATCAACTACATCTCGCAGATCTTCACCCCGGTCGAGAGCCTGGGCATGGAAATACAGACCATCCAGTCGGCCATTGCGGGCGTCCGGCGCATCGACGAGTTCTTTGCCCTGCCCGAGCGCAGGCAGACGGCGGCGGTTCAGGCACAGGAAACCGGCGCACAGGTCGAACTGCGAAACGTGACGTTCGGCTACGACGGGCGGCCCGTGCTCAGGAACCTCAGCCTGCAGGTGACGCCGGGCGAGCAGGTGACGCTGACCGGGCGCACGGGCGCGGGCAAGAGCACCGTATTCCGGCTGATACTGGGCCTGTACGAGCCGCAGGAGGGCGAGGTGCTGGTGGAAGGCCTGCCCGCCTCCAGCCTGCCGGACGAAAAAAGGCGCAGGCTGCTGGGCTATGTGGAGCAGTCCTTTCACCGGGTGCCGGGCACCGTGCGCGACCAGATCGCGCTGTTCGACCCGTCGATCTCCGAGCAGGCGGTGCGCCGCGCCGCGGAGCTAGCGGGTCTGAGCGAAGCCATCGGGCGCCTCGATCAGGGCTACGACACGCCCTGCGCGCCCGACCTGTTCTCTCAGGGGCAGTGGCAGCTGCTCTCCATTGCCCGCGCGGCGGCGGCGGATCCCCAGATCCTGCTGCTGGACGAAATCACCGCCAACCTGGACGCGGAGACCGAGCAGACCGTGCTTTCGGCGCTCAGGCGCGCGGCGGAAGGACGTACCGTGCTGTCCATTTCGCACCGCACCACCGCCCGAACCGGACGCGAGTGTGTGATCGGCGGAGGCCCCGCGGCGGCTTTGCCGCCGCGGGGAGCGGGGGAGGGGGCGCGCTGCGCCCCCTCCCCCGAACCCCCACCCC
>CAKUFB010000002.1 GCA_934647145.1 uncultured Clostridia bacterium | reverse complement strand
TCCCCCGCACCCCCACCCCCGTTTGCGCCCGGCGGCTGTGCCGCCGGGCGCGGGCGGGGAGGGGCTTCGCCCCTCCCCGCACCCTACCCCCGCCTGAGCGCAAGGTATCTGCGTTCCGATAGAAAGAAGCAGAGTAACTTCGGTGGGGGTCTGGGGGAGCGTGAAGCGGCAGCGGAACCTCCCCCAGCCGGGCGCGCGGGATTGAGCGCGTGCGGTTCAGCGGAGCGGTCTTGCGGGCGAATCCTTGCGCAGCAGCGTCGCGGCCTGTGCGGAAACGCCCAGTCCCTCGCCTTCAAAGCCCATACCCTCGGTGGTGGTGGCCTTGACGTTGACGCAGTCCTCGGGCAGGTTCATCGCTCGAGCGAGGTTTTCGCGCATGACGGGGATGAAGTCCTTGAGCCTGGGCCGCTGCGCTACGAGGGTCAGGTCGGCGTTGACTGGCAAAAAGCCCTCCTTGGCGATAAGGCGCATGACCTCGCCCAGCAGCTTCATCGAGGAAATGCCCCGATAGCGCTCGTCGGAGTCTGGAAAGTGCCTGCCGATGTCGCCCAGCGCCGCCGCGCCCAGCAGCGCGTCGATCAGCGCGTGTACGGCCACGTCCGCGTCCGAGTGTCCCAGCAGTCCCTTTTCATAGGGAATTTCTACCCCGCACAGCACCAGCCTGCGCCCCTCGACCAGCCTGTGCGCGTCGTATCCCGTGCCCACGCGCAGTTCGGGCAAGGCAGGGGTTACGTCCGCGGGGGTAGTGACCTTGATATTTTTTTCGCAGTCGGGCAGCATCAGCACACGCACCTTTCCCATGTAGCGTTCGTACAGCGTCGCGTCGTCGGTGCCTGAAAAGCCCTCGCTCAGCGCCCGTTCGTGCGCCTCCAGGATGCGCTTTTTCAGGAAGCACTGCGGGGTCTGCACCGCGCACAGCTCCTCGCGCGGGGGCGTTTCGGCGGCGAAGCCCTGCGCGTCCAGCCGCTTGACGGTGTCCACCAGCGCCCGGCCGGGAATGCACGCGCCGCACTTTTCCGCCTCGCAGAGCGTTTCGCGCAGTATGGTCTCGGTCACGAAGGGGCGCGCCGCGTCGTGAATCGCGACCAGCTCCGCCTCCTCGGGCAGCGCCAGCAGGCCATGGTACACCGACTCCTGCCGGGTCGCGCCGCCTGAAACGATCCTTTTCACCAGCGGGCACGCGCCCTCGCCTGCCGTCAGGGCTCGATAGTCCTCACCGTCGCCCTCGCCCAGCACCAGCACGATCCCCGAAAACAGGCCGGAGCCGGCCAGCGCGTCCAGCGAGCGCGACAGGATGCTGCGCCCGGACAGCGGGTAAAATACCTTGTTGTAGGGCTGGCCGAAGCGCACGCCGCGCCCCGCCGCCACCACGACCGCCCAGGCGTTCACGGCAGCAGGCGGTACATGCCCGCGGCGTCTTCCTTGAGCACGTGCTCCGAGAGCGTGACCACTTCGTATTTGCTGGTCTTGTCGCCAAAGCGGATCTCGATCACGTCGCCCACCTTGACCTCCAGCCCGGCCTTGGCCACCTTGCCGTTGACCGTCACGCGACCGCCGTCACAGGCCTCGTTGGCCACGGTGCGGCGCTTGATGATGCGCGAAACCTTGAGGTATTTGTCCAGTCTCATGGGTATGATCCTCCTGTAGATAGATGAAGCCTCCCCACGACCGGCGCGGGGAGGCGGCAGGCCCCCGTTCTCGCAGGGGTTACGTATTTTCTCGCAGGTCTTGTCTATGCCACGCGGCAGCAGGCGCTTTCCAGGGGAGTCTGAGAAGACCTCCGGATAGCCAACGCGCCCTGATTCACTTTTGCCGGCAAATCACATTGCATTTTGCCGGGCGGCAGCAGGCGCTTTCCAGGGGAGTCTGAGAAGACCTCCGGATAGCCAACGCGCCCTGATTCACTTTTGCCGACAAATTACATTGCTTTTTGCCACGCGGCAGCAGGCGCTTTCCGGGAGAGGTCCGGAGAGGCGCCTTTCTCAGAAAGGCGGCCTTTCCGGCGGCGGCGCGCCTTAGCGGACGCTGTCGCGCAGGGTCTTGCCCGCCTTAAAGGACGGGGTCTTGCTGGCGGGAATTTCCATCGGCTCGCCGGTGGTGGGGTGACGGCCGATGTGGGCGGCGCGCTCCTTGACCTCGAAGCCGCCGAAGCCCATGATCTGCACCTTTTCACCGCTCTTGAGCGCCTCAGTGATGCTCTCGAACACGGCGCTGACCGCCTTCTCGGCGTTCTTCTTTTCCAGACCGGTCGCCTCCGCGACCTTCGCAACCAGTTCAGCCTTCGTCATGACATTCATTCCTCCTAGAATCATAGATGAGTGGTGTTTATGTTCATTCGGGCCGCACGGACGCCTTGCGAGCGAGCTGCTCGACGGCGCGGTCGATTGTCTCCGAAAGAAGCATCTCGGGATCAGTTTGACCAATTCGCAGCAGATTAACCAGCTCAAGGAGCGTTTCTCCGCCGCATTCGTCCAGGCCTTCGCCCGCGGCCAGCGCCTTTTTCAGGCGCGCAAGCGCGTCGTCCAGGGCAGCAAGCGCCTCGGCGGGGTCGTTGCCGCAAAGGTTTGCGCGCGCGGCCCTCGCAAGCACCTTTTTCGCGCGGGTCAGCGCGGGCAGGGCGCGGGCCACCTCGCGCAGAGAGTCGGCGGGGGAGAGGCTTCCCCGCTCCTCGCGCTTGATGCGATCCCACTCGGCCTGCAAATCGTCCGCCTTCGCCCCGGCAAATACGTGCGGGTGGCGGCGGATCATCTTGCGGCAGATGGCGGTGGTCACGTCGGACGCGTCGAATTCGCCGTGCTCGCGGGCGATTTCCGCGTGGAAGGCCACCTGCAGCAGCACGTCGCCCAGCTCGCCCGCCAGCTCGCCCTCGTCCTGCCGGTTGATCGCGTCGACGGCCTCGTAGGCCTCCTCGATCAGGCAGGCGCGGAGCGATTCGTGGGTCTGCTCGCGATCCCACGGACAGCCGTCGAAGCCGCGCAGGCGGCGCACGATGCGCGTCAGGCAGTCAAAATCGAACCGCTCGAGCGCCGTCAGGTCGTTTACCGCCGGAATCAGTGCGCAGGTTCGATGGTCGCAGCCGCCCAGCCGATCCATCTCGCACAGGGGGGCGCGCTCGATCGAGCCGTCCGCGCGCAGGAGCAGGATTTCGTGCTCCTCTGGATAGCAGTTCATCAGCCGGAGCTTCATTTCGCCGGCGTACATCAGGTTGTCCAGCTCGCGCACCAGCGTGGGCACATCGGCCTGCGGCGTGAAGTCCTCATAGTCGATCGCCGCGACCACGCGCAGGCCGCTGCCCGCGAACGCGGTCAGCTCGCCGCCGGTCTGCACGCCCGCCATCAGCGTCGCGGGGAAGCGCGCCGCCAGCGCGCAGGAGACCCGGTCGCCCAGCTCGCTGCACACATAGGTCGTAGGAGCCTCTTCCAGGCGCTCCGTCAGGAAATCGAGCGCCAGGGCAACGAACTCGTCGAAGTCCTCGGCCTGCTCGTAGAATGGGTCGAGCGTCTCAAAGGCGATTCCCTCGCGCCGGAGCCACTCGGCGCAGCCCAGCCGTTCGGTTTGCAGTATCAGGCCGCGGGCGCTCTTCAGGGCCTTGACCCCGCCCAGCGTGAGGTCGTCCTCGCGCCAGCCCGCGCCCAGCAGCGTCAGATGGCCGGCCATCTTACCTGACCAGGCTGCGCGCGCACTCGGCCACATGCTCGGCGGTCAGGCCGAAGTGTGGGAAGAGCTGCACGGCGGGGGCGGAGGCGCCGAAGCTGTCGATGCCGATCGCGATTCCGTCCAGCCCCACGTACTTGTGCCAGCCGAAGGTGGCGGCCGCCTCGACCGACACGCGGGCGCGCACGGCGCGGGGGAGCACCTTTTCCCTGTACTCGTCGCTCTGCGCGTCGAAGAGCTCAAAGGAGGGCACGGAGACCACGCGGGCGTCCACGCCCTGCGCCTTCAGCAGCCGCTTCGCCTCGACGACGAGCGGCACCTCGGAGCCGGAGGCCATCAGGATCACGTCGGGGGTTTCCTTCTCGCTGTCCGAGAGGATGTACGCGCCGCGGATCGCGTCGCGGCTGGCGCCCTCGACCACGGGCAGGCTCTGGCGGGTCAGCACCAGTGAGACCGGCGCGCTTCCGTACAGCGCCACCAGCCAGCCGGCGGCGTTCTCGGTGAAGTCGGCCGGGCGGAAGGTGATCATGCCGGGCATGGAGCGCAGCGCGGCCAGCTGCTCGATGGGCTGATGGGTGGGGCCGTCCTCGCCCACGCCGATCGAGTCGTGGGTCAGGATGTAGGGGATGGGCAGGCCCATCAGCGCGGACATGCGCATGCCGCTCTTCATGTAGTCGCTGAAGACGAAGAAGGTCGCGGCGTAGGGGCGCAGGCCGCCGTGCAGGTAAATACCGTTGCAGATGGCGGACATCGCGTGCTCGCGGATGCCGAAGTGCAGGTTGCTGCCCGAATAATCCTCGCGGGAGAAGTCGCCCGCGCCCTTCATGATGGTCTTGTTGGAGGGGCCCAGGTCGGCGCTGCCGCCGAACAGGTTGGGCAGCTTTTTGCAGATATAGTTGAGCAGCTCGCCGCTGGCCGCGCGGGTGGCCATGGCCTTGCGCTCGTGCGCCCAGAAGGCCTCGTCGTGCTCGAAGTCGTAGACGGGCTTTTCGCTGAACCAGACCTTCCATTCCTCGGCCAGCTCGGGATAGGCCGCGCAGTACCTTTCAAACAGCGCGTTCCACTCGGCCTCGGCCGCCTGACCGCGGGAAATCACCTCGCGGCCGCGGTCGTAGACCGCCTCGGGCAGGGTGAAGGGCGCTTCCGTCCAGCCCAGGTTCTCGCGCAGCGCCTGTACGTTTTCCGCGCCCAGGGGCTCGCCGTGGGAGGACGCCTTGCCTGCCTTGGGGGAGGCGAAGCCGATGGTGGTGTGGCAGTCGATCAGCGTGGGGCGGTCGCTGCGCTTCGCGGCCTCGAGCGCCGAGGCGACCTGACGCCAGTCGTTGCCCTCCGGCACGTCGATCACGTTCCAGCCGTAGGCGCGGAAGCGGGCGGGCACGTCCTCGCGGAAGGTGATGTCGGTGCTGCCCTCGATGGTGATCTCATTGTCGTCGTACAGCACGACCAGCCTGGCAAGGCCCAGCGAACCGGCCATCGAGCAGGCCTCGTGCGAAATGCCCTCCATCAGGCAGCCGTCGCCCACCATCGCGTAGGTGTAGTGGTCGACCACCGGGAAGCCCTCGCGGTTAAACTTCGCGGCCAGGCGCGCCTCGGCCATCGCCATGCCCACCGCGTTGGCCAGGCCCTGGCCCAGCGGGCCGGTCGAGGTTTCCACGCCGGGGGTGTGCTGATACTCGGGATGACCGGGGGTTCGGGAGCCCAGCTGGCGGAACTGCTTGATATCCTCCATGGTCAGGCCGTAGCCGGTGATGTGCATCAGGCTGTACAGCAGCATGCTGCCGTGTCCGCAGGAGAGCACGAAGCGGTCGCGGTTGAGCCAGCCGGGGTTTTCCGGGTTGTGCCGCATGCAGGTGAACCACAGGGCGTAGGCCGCGTCGGCCGCGCCCAGCGGAAGGCCGGGATGGCCGGATTTGGCCTTTTCGATGGCCTCCGCGGACAGTACTCGAATCGCGTCAATCGTCAGCTGATCAGGCGTCATAGATACATTTCTTCCTTTCTTGTGATGGGAACGGCTCGCGGGGAAGGACGCCGTTCAGGCTCAGACAGGCAGGCCGAGCGCTCTTTTGAGCGGCTCGAGGTCGAGATCCTCCGCGCCCCTGATCAGGTCGTAGAGGCTTTGCAGAATCCACTTCACGCCCCCCTGCGCGTCGCTTTCGGCGTTGAGCACCAGCACGGGATCGTGCAGCGACTTGCGGATCTGCAGCCACGCGCTGCCCACCTCGCCGTCCAGGTCGAAGGTGATGCGCACGCCCTCGCGGTTGTCGGTGTTGAGACGCCAGGCGGGATCCTCGAGCGTGCGGGAGAGCACGGTTTCGATCACGGCCTGACTGGCCGACTTGGGCTCCTCGCCGGTCAGGGAAAGGCGCAGCTCGACGCGCTCCTTCGGCTCGGCCAGCTCGTCGATCAGGCCGGTCAGCGTCAGACCCTCGCGCTTCCTGTCCATGGCCTCGCACAGGAGCCGCGTGACCAGGTACACGCCGTCGTCCAGGAAGTAATTCTCCCGGAAGGCCGCGTGGCCGCTGGTTTCGATGGCCAGCGGGCAGTCGATGCCCTCGTCGTTGAGGCGCACGGCCTCCTCGATGAGCTGCTGATGCCCGCGCTTGTAGCGGTAGTGTACGCCGCCCCACTCGGTGATGAAGCGAGTCAGGCCGCTCGACGTGACCGAGTCAGTGGCGATGGTCGCGCCGGGAGATTCCTCGAGCAGTATGGCGGAGATCAGCGCGATCAGGCGGTTGCGGTCGATGGCGCGGCCGGTTTCGTCCACGATGACGACCTGGACGCAGTCCGCGTCCAGCAGCACGCCCAGATCGGCGGTATTTTCAACCACCGCGCGGGAAAGCGACTCCACCGCCGCCTGATTCTGCGGGTCGGGCAGGTGGTTGGGGAAGATGCCGTTGGGCTCCAGGAACTGACTGCCCGTGACCTCCGCGCCCAGCTTCTCCAGGAAGCCCGCGTAGAAGCCGCCCGCGCCGTTGCCCGCGTCCACCACGACGTGCAGGCCCAATAGCGGCATCTTGGCCTCGTCCTCCAGCCGCTCGTGTACCATGCGCTCCAGGCGCGCCTGATACGTGTCCAGGAAGGAAATCGGGCTGACCAGGCGCTGGGGCAGAGAAACCTGCGAGGCGCGCGTCAGAATCTCGGCCGTTTCATCCTCGTTCAGGTCGCCCTCGCGCGTCATGAGCGTGAAGCCGTTTTTGTACCAGGGCAGCCGCCCGGCCGTGGTCATCACCGCGCCGTCGCAGCTGGTTTCCGGCTCGATCGTGGTCAGCGCCATGGCGGGCGTGGTACACAGGCCGCAGTCCAGCACGTCGCAGTCGGCGGCGGTCAGGCCCTTGATGAAGGCGGCGGCCAGCTTTTCGCCGCTCAGGCGGGAATCCCGGCCCACCGAGATCACCAGCCGGTCGGTCGTGGTGTGGGTCTTTTCGGCCAGCCACAGCGCAAAGGCATAGCCGATGCACCGGGCGACGCCTTCGGTCAGCGTCGGGGCCTTGCCGTCGTGCTCCATCGCGTCGCCGCGGATGTCGGGCCCACTCTTGAGCCTGAGCCACTCGGTCGTCTTCATGCGAAATCAATCACCTCTTTATGGTCGTAGGAGGGGAGCGCGCTCGAGAGGCGGCTGGGGCGTATCGCCTTGCCAGCGCCGCTCAAGCTCTCCCGGTCAGCGTTTGCCGCATATCGGGCGGCGCATGGGATAACCTGTTATCATATTCGTGTGCGGGAACCCTTCGCGGCGGGCGCGTCAAACCGGAAAACTCCGTCCGTACTCTTGTGGGGAATCTGCCATGAGTCTTTGAACCGCGAAGAATCCTGAGGCTTTAATTTATGGCCGAAGGATTCGTGTGGCCGGCGCTAGCAGATGGGTCCGGGCACTGCCCGGCCGGCTCAGGCGGAAGCGACGCGATGTGGCGGAACAGCGGCGCGATGTGCTCACGCAGGGTTTGTTTGATTTCCCCGGCCAGGCGGGGAGAGCGCAGAAGCTCCGGGTCGTCAAAGGCCCTAAACATCCAGAAGCCCTTGAGCGGGTAAAACCGTGCGCACAGCGGCGGCAGGCTCTCGGGAACCTTTATGCGCCGGTAGGGCTCGCCGCCCAGCGTCAGCGCGGAAAACGCGGCTCGCGCGTCCCGCTCGAAGCCCTCGGGATTGACGCGGATTTCGCGGCGAATGGCGTTCATCAGCGGGCGCACCTGGTCGTGTATGCCGAAGCCCGCCTCGCAGCCGTTTACGTCCACGGCCACGTATATGCACAGCTCGCTGCCCTGCGGGACGCCGGGGCGGCGAAAGGACAGCCACATGTGGTCGCGGTAGGGCGACTTGTCCCTGGTAAAGCGGACGTCGCGGTTGATGCGGCTGAGCACCTTTTCCGGACGGGTTTCCAGGTTCTCGCCGATGGAGAGCACGGTTTCGCCCAGCTCGGCGGCCAGATCCTTCAGCGGCTCGCGCACCGCCCGTTCGTACCAGTCGTGATTTGCGTGGAAGAACGAGACGTTGTTATTGAAGCGGATGGCCGCGAAAAACTGGAAGGTCTCGTCGGTAAAGCCGGAAAACATGTCTCTCACCTCGCGTATTCCTGCCGCCGGACGGGCAGAAGAAGGATTTCGCCGAAGTTTCCGTCCTGGCGCACGGCCAGCCGGTTCAGCTTCAGCATTTCAAGCATCGCCATGAACAGCGTGACCACCTCGGCGCGGCAGGGATCCTCGTCGAGCAGATCCTCGAAGGGAAGCGCCGTGCCGTTCGCCTGGCGAAGCCGCTGGGCGATGCGCTGCATGCAGGACTGCACGGTGTAGCTGTCCCGCCGGATGCGGCGCGGCTCGGCCGGCAGATCGTCCCTTTCCAGGCGGGAGAGGATGCGCATGAGCGCCCTGGACAGCCCGTCCATCGACAGGCCGGTCAGCTCGAACTCGGGCGGGGGCAGGGGATATTCCTCGGGCAGCTTGCACAGCATCTGCCTGGCCGCCTCCTCGAGCGCCTGCAGGTCGTGACTGAGCTCCTTGTAGGCCTTGTACTCGGTCAGCTGGCGAATCAGCGCCTGCTCGGGCGTTTCCTCGCCCTCCTCAGGCTCCCGGGGTGGGGTGGGCAGCAGCGCGCGCGACTTGATTTCCAGAAGCGTCGCGGCCATCTGCAGAAACTCGCTCGCCGAGTCCATGTCCAGCTCGTCCACGCCCTGCATCTGCTCCAGGTACTGCTCGGTGATCTCCGAGACGAAGATGTCGCAGATGTCGATTTTCGCGCGGGAAATCAGCGTCAGCAGCAGGTCGAGCGGCCCGTCAAACTGCTTCAGGGAAACCACGTACGCCATGTCCCGCCTCCTATACCCATGAATACATGTTTATTATAGCCCACTTGCCGGGCAATTTCAAGAAAGCCTGCGTTATCTTCGAAAAACTTGCAACTTTTTTCGCGCGCCTTCGTCTCAGTAACGTAAGAAAACGAGAATTGGGGGCTTTTATCATGTATGCGCGTCGAATTCGTCCTGCCGTCTGCCTGGCGCTGGCGGTTTGTCTGCTGCTGGGCGGGAGCGCCCTGGCCGCGCAGCCGGACGACAGCTTTTATGACGTGGGGCGGGAGGCGCTCCTGAAGATGGCCTCGGGCGATGTGGACGGCGCCGTCGCGCGGATCGGCTTTTCGTTCGACCCGAACGACTCGACCTATTCCGAGGACGGCTTCCGGCGGATCGTGTCGGACAAGTACGCGCCCTACTTTGACGAGGAGCCCGTGCTGCAGACGACCGCCGTGGCCTTCTACATGGATAACCTGTGGTACCTGGCGCTGCCGGTGAGCGAGCCGGACGGCGACCGGATGGAGACGTTTGTGCTGATCAGTCCGGATCAGGCGACCTTTACCGGCTATGCGGCGCTCAACTGGAGCACGGTGCAGTCGATGAGCGACATGGCCGACGAGTGCTACTGGAACGTGGAGTACAACCCGGTTCGCTCGCAGCCCATGGCCGACGAGTAAACGGGCGCTGTGCGGCGCGCTTTCCCGCCTGAAAAGGGCAGGGGAAGCGCGTTTTTGCATTCGGCCTTCGCACAAAAGGCGGAGATTCGCGCGATGTCAGAAAAGCCCATGCGTCAGCGCTTGATTTTTTACCGAGAGACAGGTATAATAGAAATCGTTTATATGGTACACAGGAGGATCAGACCTTGGAAAAGCTCCTTGAAGAAATAAAGGAAGGCCTGCGGGAAGCGGGCATGGAGGAAAAGGAAAACAAAGAAGCGCTGCGCAGCATGCCGTTTATCGCCGTGCGGGGACTGGTGGTCTTTCCGCACACGACGATGTACATCGACATCGGCCGCGAGCGCTCGCTCTCCGCGCTGCAGCGCGCCATGATGCTCGATCAGCGCCTGGTGATGGTCACGCAGCGCAACATCAGCCTGGAGGAGCCCACGATCGACCAGATGTACACCGTGGGCTGCACGGTGCGCGTGCGCCATATCGTGCCGGGCGAGGAGGAGGAAACGGTGCGCCTGGTGTGCGAGGGCGAGGAGCGCGTGCTGATGCTGGGCCTGACGGAGAAGAGCGGCTGTCAGTACGCCGAGTACCTGCCGATGCCCCTGCCCGCCCCCGGCAGCGAGAACGCCGATCAGATTGCCGCCTACGCCCAGCGGGTCAAGTCGCTGTTCGCCGAGCTGTGCCGCGCGCGCGGCCGCGCCTCGGGAGAGCAGCTGCAGATCATCGAGGGCGAGAGCGACAGCCGGGTGCTGGCCGACCTTGCGGCGGCGAACGGACTGCGCCAGGTGGCCGACAAGCAGCAGGTGCTCGAGGCGCGCGACCTGATGATGCGCCTGAAGCTGCTGGTCAAGTTCCTGCAGCGCGAAATCGAGCTGGCCGAGCTGGATCGTTCGATCGACCAGACGGTGCGCGAGCGCATGTCCCAGCAGCAGCGCGACTATTACCTGCGCGAGCAGCTGGGCGTGATTCACGAGGAGCTGGGCGACGGCGCGGAGAGCGAAATCGAGCGCCTGCGCAAGCTGGTCGCGTCCAAGCCCGCCATGAATAAGGAGGCGAAGGAGAAGGCCGAGCGCGAGCTCAACCGCCTCTCCCGCATGCAGCAGGGCACGCCCGAGGCGACCGTCTCGCAGAACTACGTCGAGTGGCTCGCCGAGATGCCCTGGGGCAAGTACACGAAGGCGAACGTCACCCTGCCCGCCGCGCGCAAGGTGCTGGAGAGCGAGCATTACGGCCTTGAAAAGGTCAAGGAGCGCATCGTGGAGTTCCTGGCGGTGCGCATGGCCTCGACCGAGATGCACGCGCCGATCCTGTGCCTGGTGGGCCCGCCCGGCGTGGGCAAGACCTCGATCGCGCAGTCGGTGGCGCACGCGCTCAAGCGCAGGTTCATCCGGGTGGCGCTGGGCGGCGTACACGACGAGGCCGAGCTGCGCGGACACAGGCGCACCTATATCGGCGCGCAGCCCGGGCGCGTGGTCACCTCCATCCGCCAGTGCGGCGTGATGAACCCGGTGTTCCTGTTCGACGAAATCGACAAGATGGCCAGCGACTTCCGGGGCGACCCGGCCTCGGCCATGCTGGAGGTGCTCGACCCGGCGCAGAACTCCACCTTCACCGACCATTATCTGGACGTGCCGCTGGATCTGAGCCAGGTGCTCTTCCTGACCACGGCCAACTCGGCGGAGGACATCCCGCAGCCGCTCTACGACCGCATGGAGATCATCGAGGTGCCCAGCTACACCCTCGAGGAGAAGGTGCAGATTGCGCGCCGCCACCTGTGGCCCCGGCAGCTCAGGGAGCACGGCCTCAAGCGCAGCCAGCTGCACATCACCGACGGCGCGATCGCGCAGGTGATCGAGCAATATACCCGCGAGGCGGGCGTGCGCGAGCTGGAGCGCGAGCTGGGAGCGATCTGCCGCAAGGCGGTCGTGCGCCGGCTGGAGGAGGGCGAGGAGGCAAAGAGCCTTTCCATGAAGGAAAACGGCCTGACGCCCCTGCTGGGCGTGCCCAAATTCACCCGCGAGGACGTGCTCAGGGCGCCCGAGGTGGGCGTGGTCAACGGCCTGGCCTGGACGCAGGCGGGGGGCACGGTGATGCCCATCGAGGTGCTGTCCATGCCCGGCGCGGGCAAGGTCGACCTGACCGGCCGGCTGGGCGAGGTCATGCAGGAGTCGGCGCGCACCGCGCTGAGCTACATCCGCGCGCACGCCGACAGCCTGGGCGTACCGGCCGACTTCTACAGGGAGCGCGATCTGCACGTACACGTGCCCGAGGGCGCGGTGCCCAAGGACGGCCCGTCGGCCGGCGTGGCGCTCACCTGCGCGATGGTCTCCTGCCTGAGCGGGCGGCCGGCGAGGCAGGACGTGGCCATGACCGGCGAGGTGACGCTGCTGGGGCGCGTGCTGCCCATCGGCGGGGTCAAGGAAAAGCTGCTCGCCGCGCACCGGCTGGGGGTGGAAACCGTGCTGCTTCCCGCCGGAAACGAAAAGGATCTGGCCGATCTGCCGGAAAACGCGCGCGAAAAGATGGATATTCGCCTGATTGAGAACGTCTCGCAGGCGCTCGAAATCGTACTCGGAAAGGAGAAGGGCACATGATCATCCGAAGCGCGTCCTTTGTCACCTCCCTGTCAAGGTTCGACGAGTTCCCCGGCCAGGGTCTGCCCGAGGTGGCGATGGTGGGCAAGTCCAACGTGGGCAAGTCCTCGCTGATCAACCGGCTGACCGGCAACGGCAAGCTGGCGCGCACCTCGTCCGAGCCGGGCAAGACCCGCCTGATCAACCTGTACGACCTCAACCACGAGCTGATCCTCGCCGACCTGCCGGGCTACGGCTTCGCGAAGGTCTCGCGCGAGGAAAAGGGGCGCTGGGCCTCGATGATCGAGGGATACCTGGCCGGCAGCCGCAATCTCCGGCTGGCGCTTCAGCTGGTGGACATGCGCCACGAGCCGACGCGCGACGACGCGGCCATGGTCGGCTACCTGCGCCACTACGAAATCCCCTTCATGGTGATCGCCACCAAGTGCGACAAGCTGTCCCGCGCCGAGCGCGCCCGCTGCCTGCCGCCCATCTGCCGCGCGCTGGAGGTACAGCCCTGGCAGATCATTCCCTTCTCCGCCGTGGACGGAACCGGCCGCGACCGAATCCTTGAGCTGCTGGAAGCGCAGCTTTCGACCAGTCAGGAGAATGATACCGATGCATAATGACGACGCCTTCGCAACCATGCTCTTGATGAGCCAGATTTCCGCGGAAAAGGACGAGCTCGTGCGCCCGCTGACCACGGCCGAGTACTACCGGCTGCGCAATCTGGTCACGCAGACCAGCCTGGGGCACGTCGGCAACCTGATCGGCATGGACATCAGCGCGGCCTGCCACGCCCTGTCCATCGAGGAGGAGGAGGCCTACCGCATCTGCGTGCTGCTGGGCCGGATCATGCAGCTGTCCTACTCGATCGAGCGCTTTGCCGAAAAGGGCATCGAAATCGCCACCCTGGACGAGGAGGCCTACCCGCACAGGCTGTCCGAGCGGCTGGGGGAGAAGGCGCCGCCGCTGCTTCACTACTGCGGCGACCGCGCCCTTGCGCGCGGACTGAGCGTGGCCATGATCGGCTCGTCCGGCATGCGCACCGGCGTGGCCGAGGCGGTGCATGCGGTGGTCGGCAACGCCGTTTCGGCCGGACTGACCGTCGTGACCGGCGGCAAGGCGGGCTTTGACCAGCTCGCCGAGGAGGAAACCGCCGCGCAGGGGGGCAAATACATCTGCGCGCTGGCCGAGTCGCTCTCCGAAAAGAGCCTGAAGCCGGGCGTGAGCGAGATGATCGCCTCCGGGCGCGCGCTGCTGTATTCCTCGTTCCATCCGGACGCGAAGTACACCCTGGCTCACGCGCTCGAGCGCAACAAGTGCATCTACGGCCTGGCCAACGCCGCCATCGTGCTCTCCTGCGAAAGGGGACGCGGCGGGGCGTGGGAGGGCGCCTGCTCGGCGCTGCGCAACCGCTTCACCGAGCGCGTCTACGTCTGGGAGAATCCCGACCTGCCCGGCAACATGGAGCTGATCGCCAAGGGCGCGATTCCCTTCCGCGACCCCGAGCACCTGCCGCTTAAGCAGCTGGCAGAGCAGTGGGCCTGCCCGCCCGTCGAGCAGCTGAGCCTGTTCTGAGGAGGCGTCACATACGACAAAACAGACCGAAGTCTATACCTGACAAAACGGGACAGACCGAGGTCTGTTTTTGCGTATTGATCATTTTACCCGGACGAGGTTTTTCGGCGGCGCAAGACGTGCTACAATGAAAACACTGCACATAAAGGAGAAGAGACGATGGACTTCGGAATGCCGACGCTGGTGGAATGCCCGGATCTGGAGGCGTGCTGCGCGCTGGGCAGGGAACTGGGGCTTCAGTTTGTGGAGTTCAACATGAGCTTTCCGCAGTATCAGCTGGAAAGCGTGACCGCCGCGACCCTTCGGCGGCTGCGGGAGAGGTACGGCCTGTACTTCACCGTGCACATGGACGAGCAGATGAACCCGTTCGACTTCAACCGCCGAATCGCCGAGGCGTACACGCAGGAAATGCTGGACGTTATCGCACTGGCGCGCGAGGCGGGGATTCCGCGCCTGAACCTGCACCTGATGCGCGGCGTGTACGTCACGCTGCCCGGAAAGCGGATTTACCTGTACGACGTGTACCGGGACGAATACCTGAAAAACGTGCGCGCGTTCGCCGAAAGGTGCGAAAAAGCGCTCGATGGGAGCGACACGCTGATCTGCATGGAGAATGTGGACGAGGGACTGGACGGCTTCCACAGAGCCGCGGCGCGGCGCCTGTTCGAGTATCCGCACTTCGCCCTGACGCTGGACGTGGGGCACGCCCGCATGACCGGCGATAAGGACATCCCGTTTTATGACGAGCACGAGGATCGCCTGCGCCACATGCACCTGCACAACGCCACAGCCGGCCCGCACATGCCGCTGGACGAGGGATGCATCGATATTCAGGCCTGCCTTCGCCGGGCGGAGCGCTCGGGCAGCACGGTGGTGGTCGAGGTCAAGACGATCGAGGGCCTGCGCCGGTCGTGCGAGTGGCTGCACGCGCAGGACAGACTGTAAAAACAGACCGGAGTCTACATAAAACAGACCGGAGTCTGCAGGAGGCGGCATGGATAAACGAAAATTACTGGCGCTGGTCAGCATCGTGGACGCGGGCAGCTTTTCCCGCGCCGCGGAGGGCATGGAGTGTACCCAGTCGGCGCTGTCCCACATGGTCAAGGGCATGGAGGAGGAGCTGGGCTTTGCGCTGCTGGTGCGCGGGCACGGCGGGGCGCGGCTCACCCGGGGCGGCGAGCAGCTGATGCCCTACGTGCGCGCGCTTTTGACCGCCTACGACCAGTTCGACGCGGAAATCTCCAAGATTCACGCCCACGAGGAAATCACCCTGCGCATCGGCAGCTATTCCAGCATCATCATGCACTGGATTCCTTCCATATTACAGGCCTTTAAGCGCACCCATCCGACGGTCAACGTCGAGATTCGCGACGGCAGCGTGGAGGAGGTCTATCGCTGGCTTCTCGAGGAGCAAAGCGTCGATCTGATCTTCGCCAGCAAGCAGCCCAACATGCGCATCCGCTGGATTCCGCTGAAAAACGACCCGCTGCTGGCCATACTGCCCAAGGATTATCCGATCGCGCCGGGCGAGGCCTTTCCGGTTTCGCGCTTCAGCGGACAGCAGTTCCTGATGCCGTACTTTGGATTCTATAACGACATCAGCCGCATCTTTGCTCAGCACCGGGTGAAGCCCAACATCATGTCCACCTCGATCAACGACGAGGCGATCGTGGCGCTGGTGGAGCACGGCTTCGGCATCAGCATGCTCTCGGAGCTGATTCTCGAGGGCAAGCAGAACGAGGTCAAGGCGGTTCGCCTTTCGCCCGCGTGCTCGCGCAGGCTGGGCATGGCGACGCGGCAGGGGGCCGCACCCGACCAGAACGTGCAGGACTTTATCGACTGCGCGCTGGAAATGATGAAAAAACAGACCGAAGTTTGAATTTCGTTTCATACGAAGGAGTGGATGACGTTGCAGCGGATGTTTTCAAACAGGTCGCTCAGGCAGCTGATCGTGCCGCTGATAATCGAGCAGGCGCTGGCGGTGCTGGTGGGCATGATGGACACGATGATGGTGGCCTCGGTCAGCGAGGCGGCCATGTCGGGCGTGTCGCTGGTGGATCAGATCAACAACGTGATGATCTGCCTGCTGGCGGCGCTCGCGACCGGCGGCGCGGTGGTTTCCTCGCAGCTGCTGGGCGCGAAGGATCAGAAAAAGGCCTGCGAATCGTCCAATCAGCTGATGCTGGTGGTGCTGGCGGTTTCGCTGGGCATCATGGCGCTGTCGCTGATCTTCTGCAGGCCGCTGCTTTCCCTGACGTACGGCTCGATCGAGGAGGACGTCATGGAGGCGGCCGTCACCTACCTGTGGATCACCGCGCTGTCCTTTCCCTTCCTGGCGGTCTATAACGGCGCGGCGGCGCTGTACCGCTCGATGGGCAAGTCCCGCAGCACGATGTACGTATCCCTGCTGATGAACGCGATCAACGTGGGCGGCAACGCGCTGCTGGTGTACGTGTTCAGGCTGGGCGTGGCCGGCGTGGCCATACCGACGCTGGTCTCCCGCGCGGTGGCGGCGGTGGTCATGTATGGGATGCTGCTGGATCGGAAGAACGAGATTCACCTGATCCGCGGCGGCTACAGGCCTGATTTCCCGATGATTCGCCGCATCCTCCGAATCGCCGTGCCCAGCGGCGTGGAAAACAGCCTGTTCCAGCTGGGCCGCGTGCTGGTGGTGAGCATTATCTCCACCTTCGGCACCGCGCAGATCGCCGCCAACGCCGTGGCCAACACGCTCGACAGCATGGGCGTGCTGCTGGCCGGCGCGATTAACCTGGCCGTGATTACGGTGGTGGGGCAGTGCGTGGGCGCGCAGGACTTTGACCAGGTGAAGTATTACGCCAGAAAGCTGCTGCTGATCGCCTACGCGGCCAACGCGGTGATGAACGGCCTGGTGCTGGCGCTTCTAGACCCGCTGCTTTCGCTGTTCAACCTGTCCCGGGCGGCCTATGACCTGGGCAGGATTCTGGTGCTGATCCACGCGGGCTGCGCGATTGTTCTGTGGCCGGCCGCGTTCACGCTGCCCAACAGCCTGCGCGCGACCAACGACGTGAGCTTTACGATGTACGTGGCCATCGGCTCCATGGCGGTCTTCCGCATCCTGACGAGCTACATCCTGGGCGCGCGGATGGGCATGGGGGCGATCGGCGTGTGGATCGGCATGGTGATCGACTGGATCTTCCGCTCCTCGGCCTTCATCTGGCGCTGGAGGAGCGAAAAGTGGCGCGCCTACTGTACGGCTTCCAGGATCTAGTCGGTTTTCGAGGCGTAAAACAGACTTCGGTCTGCCGCTAAGGCGCGCTAAGGGAAGTTAATGGAAAATTATCCTGCGGCGGCGCGAATTAACAATACATTGTGAGGAAAATGTGTTACAATAATTCCGATCGTGCAGATGCGCTTCACGGCTCCCCGGAGCCATGAAACGTGTCGGACTTTATACAAGAAGGAGGATGGATAAGATGGGTGAGGAACTGACGACCGCAGTTGCGGCGACGCCGGAGATTTCGAATCTCTTTGTCGTGGTAATGGGTCTGGTGATCGTCTTCGTCGGCCTGATCTGCATCATCTTGCTCTGCTACCTGATGAGCTACGTGGTGCGCCAGATCGACCAGAAGAAGCCTGCAGCTCCGGCTGTGGCAGACGAGCCCGCTGCCGCCGCCCCGCAGGCGATTGAAAACCGCGGGGAGCTGGTGGCTGCGATTTCCGCCGCGATTGCGGAGGAACTGGGCAAGGATGTATCCGGTATCAGAATTCTTTCTATTAAGAGACTGTGAGGTAATTCGCTATGAAGATGTACAAGGTCAACGTGAATGGCAACCTGTATGAGATCACCCTGGAAGTCGTCGACGCCGCCGAAGTGAAGACCGCCCCCAAGGCCGCGCCCGCCCCTGCCGCCGCCCCCACCGCTCCCGTGGCCGCCGGCGAAGGTCAGAAGATCACCGCCCCCATGCCCGGCACCATCCTCAAGGTCAACGTTCAGAACGGTCAGGCCGTCAAGAAGGGTCAGGTTCTTCTGGTTCTCGAGGCCATGAAGATGGAGAACGAGATCATGGCGCCCGCCGACGGCACCGTGACCTCCGTGACCGTGACCAAGGGTGCTTCCGTCACCTCCGGCGCCGTTCTGTGCACGCTGAAGTAAGCGGCTGCGGAGGATAGCGTATGGAAACGATTATCAATTTTCTGAATCAGACGGGCTTCGTCCAGCTGCTCGCGGGCAACTGGCAGGCGCTGGTGATGATCCTTATCTCCTGCGTGCTGTTCTACCTGGCCATCGTCAAGAAGTTCGAGCCCCTGCTGCTGCTGCCCATCGCCTTCGGCATGCTGCTGACCAACCTGCCCGGCGCGGAGATGTACCACGAGTGCCTGTTCGCCAACGGCCACGCGCACTGGAACCTGATCGGCGGCGCGACCGTCACTCAGGAGATCATCGACGAGATCAAGCTCGGCGGCGCCAACGCGGGCGTCATCGCGCAGCTTGAGTCCTTCCTGGGCAAGAGCATCACCCCCGGCCTCATCGACTACCTGTACCTGGGCGTCAAGCTGGGCATTTATCCCTGCCTGATCTTCCTGGGCGTGGGCGCGATGACCGACTTCGGTCCCCTGATCGCCAATCCCAAGAGCCTGCTGCTGGGCGCCGCCGCGCAGCTGGGCATCTTCATCGTGTTTATCCTGTCGCGCCTGTTCGGCTTCACGCCCCAGGAAGCGGCTTCCACCGGCATCATCGGCGGCGCGGACGGCCCCACGGCCATCTTCGTCACCACCCGCCTGGCTCCCCACCTGCTGGGGCCCATCGCCGTGGCCGCGTACTCCTACATGGCTCTGGTTCCGGTCATCCAGCCCCCGATCATGCGCGCGCTGACCACCAAGCAGGAGCGCTGCATCCGCATGACCGCCCTGCGCCCGGTTTCCAGGTCTGAGAAGATCGTCTTCCCGATCGTCGTCACCGTCTTCGTGGCGCTGCTGGTTCCCTCGGCCGCCGCGCTGGTCGGCTGCCTGATGCTGGGCAACCTGCTCACCGAAACCGGCGTGGCCGAGCGCCTGAGCAAGACCGCGCAGAATGAGCTGATGAACATCGTCACCATCATGCTGGGCGTGTCCGTCGGCGCGACCGCGACCGCGGCCACCTTCCTGACCACCAAGACCCTGATCATCATCCTGATGGGCGTCTTCGCTTTCGGCATGGGCACCTCCGGCGGCGTGCTGCTGGCCAAGTTCATGAACCTGTTTATGAAGCAGAAGATCAACCCGCTGATCGGCTCCGCCGGCGTGTCCGCGGTGCCCATGGCGGCCCGTGTGTCTCAGGTTGAGGGTCAGAAGGCCGATCCCGGCAACTTCCTGCTCATGCACGCCATGGGCCCGAACGTGGCTGGCGTCATCGGCTCCGCAATCGCGGCCGGCGTGCTGATGGCCCTGTTCGGAGCGTAAGGAGGAAACAAAATGGCAAAGGTACTGATTACCGATACGATCCTGCGCGACGCGCACCAGTCTCAGGCCGCGACCCGCATGCGCCTGGAGGACATGCTGCCCGCCTGCCCGATTCTGGACAAGGTCGGCTACTACTCTTTGGAGTGCTGGGGCGGCGCGACCTTCGACGCCTGCCTGCGCTTCCTGAATGAGGATCCCTGGGAGCGCCTGCGCGCCCTGCGCAAGGCCCTGCCCAACACCAAGCTGCAGATGCTGTTCCGCGGCCAGAACATCCTGGGCTACCGCCACTATGCCGACGACGTCGTGGACGAGTTCGTCCGCCTTTCGATCAAGAACGGCATTGACATCATCCGCATCTTCGACGCGCTGAACGACCCCCGCAACCTGGAGCCGGCCATCAAGGCCACCAAGAAGTACGGCGGCATCTGCGAAGTCGCGCTGTCCTACACCCTGAGCCCGGTGCACACCGAGGAGTACTTCGTCGATCTGGCCAAGCAGCTGGAGAAGATGGGCGCGGATAATATCTGCATCAAGGACATGGCCAACCTGCTGCTGCCCTATGACGCGTATTCCCTGGTCAAGAAGCTCAAGGCGGGCCTCAAGCCCACCACCAAGGTGCATCTGCACACCCACAACACCGCCGGCGTGGGCAACATGACCACCCTCAAGGCCATTGAGGCCGGCGTGGACATCGTGGACTGCGCGCTCTCGCCCCTGGGCAACGGCACCTCCAACCCGGCCACCGAGCCGCTGGTCGCCACCCTCAAGGGCACCGAGTATGATACCGGCATCGACCTCGACCTGCTCAGCCAGGCGACGCAGCACTTCCGCGGCGTGGCCAACAAGCTCAAGGAAGAGGGCTTCCTCGATCCCAAGGTGCTGTCCGTCGACATCAACACCCTGAAGTATCAGGTGCCCGGCGGCATGCTGTCCAACCTGATCAACCAGCTCAAGCAGGCCAACGCCTCCGACCGTCTCTACGACGTGCTGGCCGAGGTGCCGCGCGTCCGCAAGGACTTCGGCTATCCGCCGCTGGTCACCCCGACCAGCCAGATCGTCGGCACACAGGCCGTCATGAACGTGCTGTGCGGCGAGCGCTACAAGATGTGCCCGAAGGAGTCCCAGGGCCTGATGCACGGCGACTACGGCCGTCTGCCCGCCCCGGTCAACGAAGAGGTGCGCAGGAAGGTCATCGGCGACCGCAAGCCGATCACCTGCCGCCCGGTCGACGATCCGGAATACGGCGTAAAGAAGCTGGCCGAGTTCAGGAAGGAATGCAAGGGCATGGCCAAGTCCGAAGAGGACGTGCTCAGCTACGCGCTCTTCCCGCAGGTCGCCGAGAAGTTCTTCAAGGCTCGCGACGGCAAGGTTGAGGACGACAACAAGGTTCGCGAAATCTTTGTTCAGGACATGGGCAACTAATCCTGACAGAGGAACAGAAATCATCCGCTCCGGAACGCTCCGGGGCGGATTTTCTCATCTGATTCTACGGATCGAGGGGCAATTATTCATTGACGCGCATACCGGAATGTGTTATAATTTGGTTGAGTATCATCTGAAACGGGGAACGCACATGCGGGAAATCACGCTGACACAGCGCGAGGAGGGGAAACGCTTCGACCGGTGGCTCTACAGGGAGCTGCCCGCGCTTCCCATGAGCCTCGGGCAAAAATACCTGCGCCTGAAGCGGTTCAAGGTCAACGGCAAACCGGCGCACAAGGACACGGCGCTGCACGCGGGCGACGTGGTGTCGCTCTACATCGGCGACGAGTTCTTTGAAAAGCCGCGCGAGGTCGACCGGTTCCTGGCAAACTTTTCCTGGCGGCTCAACCGCCTGTACGAGGACGGGCACATCCTGCTGGTCGAAAAGCCGGCCGGTATGATCGTGCATCCGGACGGGAACGAGAAGATCAACACACTGCTCAACCACGTGCGCGCCTATCTCTACCAGAGCGGGCAGTGGGACAGCAGGGCTCCCGACCAGTTTGCGCCGGCGCTGTGCAACCGCATCGACCGCTTCACCGGCGGCATCGTCATCGTGGCCAAGACCGAGGCGGCCATGCGCGCGATGAATCAGAAAATCCGCGACCGCGAGATCGGCAAGTATTACCTGGCCATCGCGCGGGGGAACGTCCATCCGGACGAGGGTCTCATGGACAACTACCTCCTCAAGCCGGAGGGCTCGCGAAAGGTGCGGGTGCTGGACAGGCCGGCCCCGGGCGCGCAGCGGGCGCAGACCGCCTATCGCGTACTGGCACACGGCAGGGGACTGACGCTGGTCGAGTGCAGGCTGCTCACCGGGCGCACGCATCAGATCCGCGCGCAGTTCGCCCACGCCGGGTGGCCGCTGTTGGGCGACAATCAATACGGGGACTTTCGCGACAACGCGCGCTTTGACCGAGAGTATCAGGCGCTGTACGCCTACCGCCTCTCGTTCGACTTCACGAGCGACGCGGGCGTGCTCGGCTACCTGGCCGGGAAGAGCTTTTCGGTGTGCGAGGCGCCCTTTGTCAGGGAGTACTTTCCGGACGTCGAGCTTCCCTGAAACACATTCCAGAACACAGCCGTACGGTTGGGAAAAGATGGTGCAGTATGGATTGGACTGAATTGACAAAATACCTGAACATGCAGGAAAACGAGGGCATTCCGGGGTGCGAGCTGGTCGTTTATCAGGATCACGAGCGGATTTACCACCACTGCGCGGGCTACTCGGACGAGGAAAAGCGCGTGCCCACCAACGGCAGCGAGCTATACTGGCTGTATTCGGCCAGCAAGGTGTCCACCTGCACGGCAATGATGCAGCTGATCGAGAAGGGACGCGTAGGGCTGGACGACCCGGTGAGCCAGTACCTGCCGGCGTTCGGCTCGATGATGGTACGCGAGGGCGACGTGCTGCGTCCGGCCAAGCGCGCGATCACGATCAGGCACCTGATGAGCATGCAGAGCGGCCTGAACTATAACCTGAACAGCGCCAGTCTGCAGAAGGCGAAGGAATTCTACGGCCGCGAGGGCACGACCCGTCAGCTGGTTTGCGCCATCGCGCAGGAGCCGCTCGACTTTGAGCCGGGCACGAATTACCAGTACAGCCTCAGTCACGACGTGCTGGGCGCGGTGATCGAGGTGGCCAGCGGCATGCGCCTGGGCGAATACCTGAAGGCCAACCTCTACGAGCCGCTGGGCATGTACGACACGACGATGATGCCCACCCCCGAGACGCTCGACCGGCTGGCCGCCCGCTATCGCGTGGAGAATCAGGCCACGCGCGCCATTGAAAACCGCACGAACGCCTACCGCATGACTGAAAAATACGACGCGGGCGGCGCGGGCGTCATCAGCCGCGCGAGCGACTACGCGCTGCTGGCCGACGCGCTCTCCTGCGGCGGCGTGGGCAAGTCGGGCGAGCGCATCCTCAGCCAGGAATCCATCGACCGGATGCGCACGCCGCAGCTGTGCGAGGCGGGCAAAAAGGCCTTTAACCTCCCCGGCAGGCCGGGCTATACCTACGGCCTGGGCGTGCGGGTGATGGTCGAGCCGCAGTATTCCAGGAGCCCCGCGGGCGAATTCGGCTGGGACGGCGCGGCGGGCGCGTTCCTGATGGCCATCCCGGAAAGGCGGCTGTCCATGTTCTATGTGCAGCACGTGCTCTCCTGCAATCACGCCTTCGAGGTGGTGCACCCCACGATTCGCGACCTGGTCTGCCAGATCGCCCAGTGACGGGTGGGGGAAGGAAAAGGGGTATTCGATATGAAAAAGACGGGCATTTCGCTGCTCGTGACGGCGGTCTACGCGGCGGTCGTCTACTATGTGGCCTCGCCGGCGCTGAGCATTCACGCGGGCGGGTTCTGGGCGCTGCTCATCAGCACGCTGGCGGTGTTTACGCTGCTGGAGGCCATGGGCGTGAGCATCCAGCGCCGCAAGACCAGCATTCCGCTGCAGCTGAGCAGCCTGCTGATTCTCATCAGCCTGGCGGTGTTTCTGCTGGGCGCGCTGGTGGGAACGAGGCTGTTTCAGGCGGGCAGGTACGCCTCCCTGGCCGAAAAACGCATCGAGTATCGCGACTTTCTGACCGACATTCCCGAGGAAAAGAGCATTTCGAGCATCGCGCTGATGGACACCGAGAGCGCGCAGATCATCGGCAACCGGCAGTTGGGCTCGCTGAGCGACCTGGTCAGCCAGTTCGAGACCTCGGATTACTCCACAATCAGCCTGAACGGCAGGCCGATGAAGGTCTCCGCGCTGCGCTACGTCAGCTTTTTCCGCTACCTGCGCAACCGCAGGGCGGGCGTGCCCGGCTACATTCAGGTCAATCCCGTCACGCAGAAGGCCGAGTACGTGAAGCTCGACGAGGGCATGAAGTACGTGCCCAGCGCCAGCTTCGGCCACGACCTGAAGCGCCACATCCACTCGAAGTACCCCGGCGCGATCATCGGCGACTTCTATTTCGAGCTGGACGAGGACAAAAAGCCCTATTACGTGTGCCCGTATGTGGTCTACCGCGCCGGACTGTTTGGCGCCAAGGACGTGGGCGGCGTGATCCTGGTCGACCCGGTGACGGGCGAGATGGAGAAGTACGCGCTTACGGACGTGCCGCGCTGGGTTGACCGCGTGTACGACGGCGATCTGCTCTGCCAGCAGTACGACGACTACGGCAGGCTCAAAAACGGCCTGTGGAACTCGCTGTTCGCCAAGGTGGGCTGCGTCGTGACCACGGCCGACTACGGCTACAAGGCGCTTGAGGACGACCTGTGGGTGTTTACCGGCGTGACCAGCGTGGTTTCCGACGAATCCAACATCGGCTTTGTGCTCATGAACAGCCGCACCGGCGCGATTCGCTATTACGACATCAGCGGCGCGGAGGAATACTCCGCCATGAGCGCCGCCGAGGGTCAGGTGCAGAACCTGCGCTACACGGCCGCGTTCCCGTCGGTGATCAACGTGGGCGGCGAGCCGGTCTACCTGATGGTGCTCAAGGATTCGGGCGGCCTGACCAAGATGTACGCGCTGGTCAACGTGCAGGACTATTCGCTGGTCGCCACCGGCGTGACGCAGGAGGAGGCGCTCAAGAAATACCGCGGCCTGCTCAGCGCCGAGGGACAGCTGAGCCTGACTCAGGCGCGGAGCGTCACCGTGCAGGCCGTGCGCGACGCGGTGATGGACGGCGAGAGCTATGTCTATCTGATCGCGGACGGCGTGGCCTACCGGCTCAGGCTGTCCGACGACGAGCGGGCGGTGCTGATTCAGGCGGGCGATACGGCTCAACTGCTCTGCGCCGAGGGCGCGGGGCCGGTGCTGCAGGCGCGCCTGGCCAACTGAAGAAGGTAAACAGCCGGGGGCTTCGTGTGAAGTCCCCGGCCTTTTCATATAGGCGGCGCGGTTTTCAGTTCAGCAGCGCGACGGCCAGGTTCAGCGCCGCGGCGAAGAGCAGCCAGACGAGGTAGGGAACCTGGAGCCAGGCGGCGCTTTTGCGGACGCGCCCGAAGATCAGCGTCATGAACGTGGTCAGTCCGATGAGCAGCAGCAGCCAGACAAACGCCATGTACCGCCAGCCCAGCGCGAAGAAGAACATCGGCCACAGCGCGTTTACGAACAGCTGCAGGGCGAACAGAAACATCGCGCCGCTGCACAGGCCGGGATTGTCCTCGCGCGCGGCCACCTGATACCCGGACACGATCAAAAGCAGGTACAGCGCGCTCCACGCGACCGGAAACACCCACTCGGGCGGGGCGAAGGTGGGCTGATGGAGCGCGCGATACGCGTCCATGCCGAGATAACTGAACAGACTGCCGACGAGCGCCGCCGCCAGCACCGGCACGAGCGCCAGCCCCAGCGCCTGCGGATTGAGCCTTCGAGTCATGACAACGCTTCCTTTCTGAGGTGCGGATAGAGGAAGTGTGCCCTGCGCGGGAGGCTTTTAGACCGCAGAGCGCAAAAAAAGACCTCCGGAGCAGGACGCTCCAGAAGTCGATTTCGTCAGTTGCCGCACTCGATGCTGATCGAGTTGAAGGTGGACAGAAGGTCGTCGACGGTGCAGGCGGCCTTTTCCTCGTCCTGAATGTCGATCACGGCCTGCCCCTGATGCATCATCAGCAGGCGGTTGCCGTACTGCACGGCGAACTTCAGGTTGTGCGTGACCATCAGGGTGGTGAGCTTCTTTTCGCTGACCACGCGCTGCGTCAGCTCCATCACGCGCTCGGAGGACTTGGGGTCGAGCGCGGCGGTGTGCTCGTCCAGGATCAGCAGGTCGATCGGGGTCATCGTGGCGGTGAGCAGGGCGAGCGCCTGCCGCTGGCCGCCCGAAAGCGAGCCGACCGGCAGGTTGATGTGATTTTCCAGGCCGATGCCCAGCGTCTCGAGCAGGGACCTGTAGTAATCGATGCGCTTTCTGTTCACGCCGCGGGTCAGGTTGAAGGGCCTGCCCTTGTTGTCGGCCAGCGACATGTTCTCCAGGATGCTCAGCGCGGGGCAGGTGCCCTTGGCCGGATCCTGGAACACGCGGCCGATCACGCGCGCGCGTTTGTACTCAGGCAGGCGCATCATGTCCTGACCGCCGACCAGTATCGCGCCGCTGTCGCAGGGGAGCGAGCCGCAGATCAGGTTGAGCATCGTGGTCTTGCCGGAGCCGTTGCTGCCGACGACCGACACGAAGTCGTTTTTGCGAATATTTAGGCTGAAGTCGGTAAACAGCACCTTTTCGTTGACAGAGCCGCGGTTAAAGGTCTTGTTGATGTGCTGAAGCTGCACCAGATATTGTTCAGACATGGCTTGCCCTTCCTTTCTCCATGCGATTGCCGGCCACCAGCGCCACCACGAATAGCACGCTCATGAGCAGCTTGAGGTAATTGGTGGGCAGGCCCAGCTGCATCGCCGCGACCAGGCAGGCCTTGTACACGATTGCGCCCAGCACCACGACGGTCGTGGCCTTCAGGAAGCGCAGGCCCTTGAACAGCGCCGTGCCGATGATGACCGAGGCCAGCGCCATGACCAGCATGCCTGTGCCCGAGGAAACGCTGGCGCTCTCCGCCTGCTGCGCGAGCACGCTGCCCGAGAGCGCGGTCAGGCCGTTGCCCAGCATCAGGCCCAGGATCTTCATGCGGCCGGAGTGGATGGCCAGCGAGGTCACGAACTGCTCGTTGTCGCCGGTCGCCCGCAGCAGCAGGCCGGTCTTGGTCTTGAAGAACAGATCCATCGCCACCTTGAGCAGCGCCACCAGCACGACGAGTATAATCAGCACGCGGCGCGTATACAGCGCCTTGGGCAGCAGCGACACCAGGCCCGAATTGAAGATCGTCGGCTTGTTGTAGAAGGGGAGCACCGCCTTGCCGCCCAGCACGACCAGGTTGATCGAGTACAGCGCGGTCATGACCAGTATGCCGCTGAGCAGGTCTGTGATGTGCAGCCTGACGTGCAAAACGCCGGTCAGCGTGCCCGCCAGGCAGCCGCACGCAAACGCGGCCAGCAGGCACACGAGCGGGTGCGCGCCCAGGCTGGCCAGCGCCGCCGTGACGCAGCAGCCCAGGGGAAAGGCGCCGTCCACCGACAGGTCGGGAAAGGACAGCACCGAATAGGTGATGTACACGCCCATGGCCATGATGCCGTAGATCAGGCCCTCTTCCAGAATGTTGATGAGCAGACCGACGAATACGTTCATTTCGATTACCTCAGCGCGTTGATTAATAAAGGAAGGGTTTCACAGGCAACCGAGAGGCGCCTCCCCGGGGGGAGACGGCCTCTCGAACGGGTTTCGGGTTTATTCGGCGGACTTGGTCACGTCGGCCGCGTCCGCGTAGTCGGCCGGCAGGGTCAGACCCAGGCGCGCGGCGACCTCGCTGTTGTAGGCGGGGGTGACTTCGCTGACCTCGAGCACAGGCATGTCGGCGGGATCGGCTTCGCCGTTCAGAATCTTCGCGGCCATCAGGCCCGCGGCGCGGCCCACCTCGACGTAGTCGATGCCCTGAGTGGCCAGGCAGCCGTTGACCACCTGCTCCACCTCGGAGCCGAACACCGGGATACCGGCCTCGTCGGTGGCGTGCAGCAGCACGGACAGGTTCTCGACGACGTTGTTGTCGGTGAAGTTATTCACGCAGTCCACGTCCTTGCTCACCAGCGTCGCGGCGGCGGAGCCCACCTCGGCGGCGGAGCTGATGCCCACGGACACGATGGTGAAGCCGTAGTCAGGCGCGAGCTTCTCCAGGCGCTCCAGGTTGGAAATGGAGTTGGGCTCAGAGGTGGTGTAGATGACGCCGATCGTGGTGGCCTCGGGCAGGAAGGCGCGGATGAGCTTGAGCTGCTCCTCCAGGTTCAGGATGTCGCTGACGCCGGTGCAGTTGGTGCCGGGCTTTTCCACGTCGTTGATGATGCCGGCGGCCACGGGGTCGGACACGGCGACGAACACGACCGGGGTGCCGGCCTCGCGGGTGGCGGCGTAGGCGGACATGGCGGCGGGAGTGGCGATGCCGACCAGCAGGTTCTCCTGCTTGACGGCCATGTTCTTGGCCTGCATGTCGCTGTTGCCCATATCGGCCATGGAATTCTGGAAGTCGATGGTCAGGTTGTCGCCCTCGACGTAGCCGCCCTCGGCCAGGCCCTTGACGAAGCCCTCGTAGCAGTTATCCAGCGAGGGGTGAGTGGCGTACTGAATCACGCCGACGGTGACGTTCTCGGCATAGGCGGTCACGGAGCAGAGAAGAACTAGGGACAGAACCAGCGCAATAAACTTTTTCATGATGTTATACTTCCTTTCACGATGCAAATCAGATTGTTGATTCGGTTGACAGGGGATCGCGTCTTGGCAGGGTCGCCATCGGAACATCGTCCTCACACTCCTTTCTGATATATAAAAACTCCTGTCCCTCGAAAGGGACAGGAGATATATCCTGCGGTACCACCCAAATTGCCGATTGTACATCGACCGCTTTTCGCATACTGTCATATGCGTCGCCCGGATAACGGTGGGGAAGTCCGTCGGCAACTACTGAGCTTTCGCCGTTCATGCCGCCCTCGGAAGGCCATTCCGCACCGCGTACCCTGCCGCAATCCCACCGCCTGCGACTCTCTGAGAGGAACCTTCCGTGCGTACTTTTCTTCGTCAACGGTTTGTTTGAATTTAGTGGCATTATAGCACCGGCAAAACGGGCTGTCAAGGGGTAAATTGAAATTTCCTGTGTTAATGATTTGTTGCGTCACAGGCCGCGCGCGATGCTGTCGGTGGCGACGAAATCCACGCTGCCGTGGCGCTGCAGGAGCGAGGCAGGCACATGCGCGTCCTGCGGGCCGAACAGCGCGCGTCTGGCCACACCGTGCTGCCACTCGCGGTTGAGCGCGATGTAGACGCGCCGGGCGGCCAGAATCTGCTTCATGCCGACGGTGACGCAGTACTCGGGCATGCCGTGAATGTCGCCGCGCTGATAGCCGATGGCGTTGACGGTGCGCGTCTCGCGGGTGATGGGCAGCACGCGGGTGGGCAGGGCGGCGAACTGGTCGGGCGTGATCGGGTCGTCCGGCTCGGGCGCCTCGTTGAAGGCGATGTGGCCGTTGATGCCCAGGCCGCCCAGGCACAGATCCACGCCGCCCACCTCCTCGATCAGCCGGTCAAACTCGGCCTCGTGGCCGGGCTCGGGGAAGTGACGCTGCGTCTCGGGCACGGTCAGCTCCTCGGGCAGGCGGTCGTACAGCTCGGTCTTCATGCGGTGATGAAAGCTCATGAAGTGATCGTCGTCGATGCGCCGGGTGGGCGTGATCAGGTATTCGTCCATATTGAACAGCCAGACGTTTTTCAGGCTCAGTCCGGTGGCGCGAACCGCGCGCGCAAAGATCGGATACTGATCGGTCGGCCCGACCGGCACGATCATGACGGTGCGCCTGCCCGCGCGGTTGTTGCGGGCGATCTCCTCCAGCATGGTCATCGCCATGTCCAGATAGACGTCCTGCTCGGTGGGCAGCGAGGTCAGCCGGATTCCGCCGTTGCACATTTTTTGCATGGAAAACCCTCCTTTTTTCAGAAAAAATCGTGATTTACGCCCGCCTCGGTAGACAAGGAACGTTTTGCGTTGTATAATACGGTCAAAGAAACGCCGAAGGGGGCGATATGGATGAAGCGAATGTCTCTTCCGGAGCTGGCGCAGACGCAGTTCACGGTTTCCGGAATTTCCAGCCTGATCTGGACATGGAGCGACGGCGCCGTCAACGACTACCTCAAAACGGGCCGGACGCATAACCTGATCTTTTTTCAGGATCGCGGCGAGCGCGAGTATCAATTCAGCTGCGGGGCGCAGTTTCTGATGCCCCCGAACAGCATGATTCTCATCCCGGACGGCGCGCGCTACCACACGCGCGCCATCACGCTGCCGCAGGGGGACAGCCACGGCTACAACGCGCAGTTTGACCTGTACGACGCGCAGGGCGAGCCGATCCAGCTGACGGATGAGTTCGTGCTGGACGACACGCCCGAGTGCGCCTCCACGCTGACGCTGTTTCAGGCGCTCAACCGCCACTTCAGCCGCTATCCGCGCAGGCAGCTCAGCGCGGTCGCCGACATTTATCAGATTCTCGACCGCTTCTGCCGGTGTCTGGAGCGGCGCGAGGGCGGCGGGGGCGAGATGGGGGAGTCGGTCGCCCCGGCGGTGCACCTGATTCAGGAGACGCCCGAGCGCGAGTTTACGGTAAACGAGCTGTGCAGGCTGTGCCGCATGAGCGAGAGCACCTTCCGAAGGCGCTTCCACGCCCAGACCGGGCTCTCGCCAATCGCCTTCCGCAACCTGATGCGCGTGCAGAAGGCGAAGCTGATTTACGACCAGGCGCTGGCCAGCGTGGAGGAAATTGCCGAGCAGCTGGGCTTCTGCGACGCGGCCTACCTGTGCCGCACCTGCAAAAAGCTCACCGGCAAAACCTTCAGCGAGCGATAGAGCCTAGGCCTGGGCGAGCAGCCGCTCGATGTACTCCTTGGCGCGCTCGATGTCGACGCGCTGCTGCGGGCCGCTGATCTCCCGCTCAATGGTCAGGAAGCGGTCGTAGCCCAGCGCGCGCAGTCCCTTCATAAACCGGTCGAAGTCCACGCAGCCCTCGCCCAGCGGCTTTTCCGGGCCGAGCGCGTAGGGCGTCGTGGGGGGCAGGCCGTCCTTCATATGCACGTTGCGCACGTATTTGCCGATCGTGTGCAGCGCGTCGACCGGGTTGGAGTAGCCGTACATGATGCAGTTGCCGGTGTCCAGGTTGACGTAGACGTTGCCCGTGCCGATCTCCTCGATCAGCCGCAGCAGCGTGACCGGGGATTCCGCGCCGGTCTCGAGCAGCACGTTCACGCCCTGCGCCTTCGCCTGAATCGCCAGGCAGCGCAGCGCGGCCAGCAGGCCCAGGTATTCCGGGTCGAACGGGTTGTTGGGCACGAAGCCCGCGTGTACGATCAGATCGTCGGTTCCCAGCCGCCTGACGAACGGTATGCCGGAAAGCAGGTACTCCAGCCGCGCCTGGCGGTAGGTGGGCGGGGTCAGGCCCTGGCACAGAAAGCCGTAGCGCAGATCCCACTCGCTAAACGCGTCCCGAAAGCCGATGAAGTGGGCGGAAATCTCGACGCCATGGCGCTCGGCCGCCCGGCGGATGAGGTCGGCGTCCTCCGGGCGGAAGACCTCGGGCTTATAGGCCAGCTGGCAGCTGGTGAAGCCCATTTCCCGCAGCGGCGCGAACGCCTCGTCCAGGCGGCTCAGGTCGTTGGGGCGAACGAATGTACCCAGCTTCATGCGTCAGCCCTCCTTCACCACTTCGTCGATCGTCACCCAGCGATGCTCCCGCACCGAGCGATAGGCCGCGTCCAGCACCGCCTGGCAGCGCATGCCCTCCTCGAGCGTGGCCTCCAGGCCGTCGGTCGTGCCCTCGATCAGGTTCAGGAACGCGCCCGACTGGTTGGCCGCGTCCGCCTCGGTGGGAAGCAGCTCCTCGACCTCGCCGTCCGTCTGTACCTCGAGCCTCTGGGTGGTTTCGTAGGTGACGGGCTTGGAAAAGAAGCTGTAGACCAGGCGGCCCTTCTCGCCATAGACCTCGACCTGAATCCAGTCGCCGATGTTCTTGGCGGTGCGGGAGATCTGGAAGGTGGCGTTGGAGCCGTCCTGCATGCGCGCCAGGACGTTACACCAGTCCCAGGTGGTCACGGGGCGCATTTCGCCGCCGTCCAGCGCCGGGCGCTCCTTGACGAAGATGCCCGCGTCGGCCGAAACGCTCTCGTACTCGCTGCCGACGAAGCGCGCGATGTCGAACATGTGGCTGGCCAGGTCGCCCATCACGCCCGAGGCCGAATAGCGCTCGTCAAAGCGCCACTCGAGCGGGCGGTTCTCCCACAGGCCGCTGTCCTTGATGCAGCGGATGTAGATGTGAAAGATCCTGCCCAGGCGCCCCGAGCGGATCGTCTGACGCATCATGCGCACATAGGGCCGGTAGTGCCAGGTAAAGCAGACGTGGCCGGGCAGCCCCTTCTTCGCGGCCTCGTCGCAGACCGCCTTGACCTCATGATAGTTCATGCCCATCGGTTTTTCGGAGGAGAAGGGCAGGCCGCGCTTCACCGCCTCGGCGGCGATGGGGCAGTGCATGCTGTCGTGGGTGGCGATGTCCACCGCGTCGACCAGACCGCTGTCCATCAGGTCGATATAGCTTGTAAAGCAGCGCTCGGCGGGCAGGTTCAATCGCCTGGCCGCGCGCTCGAGCGCCTCTTTCTTAATGTCGCAGATCGCGGTGATTTCGCACCGCTCGGGGAGCTCAAGGTAGCCCGGAATGTGCGTGCCGTTCATGATGTCGCCGACGCCGATCAGTCCAACTCGAAGCTTCGCCATGGTAAATTCCTCCTTCATGTTTTTCCTGTGACTCTATTATAGCGGATCATCGCGAAAAAAGACATGAAGAATCCGGTCAATCTATTGGATCATTCGGTCAGACGGGGCGCTGACCTCGCGCCGGTATTCGGAGGGCGACAGGCCCATGTGCCTGCGAAACAGCCGGCTGAAGTAGAGCGGGTTGTCGTAGCCCACGGCGAAGGCGATTTCGGAGATGTTCATCGTGGTCGAGTTCATCAGCTCCTTGGCCCGCTCCAGGCGCAGGCGGATCTGATAGGTGTGCGGCGAAAAGCCGGTATAATCCTTAAACTGATGAATGAAGTGGCTGGTGCTCATGCGGCAGGAGCGCGCCAGCTCCTCTACGGAAACATCCTCGTACAGGTGCGCGTGGATGAACTCGATGACCTGATTGAGCGCCTCCTGGCCGCGCCTTTCGACGCTGCCGGTCTGGGTCATCAGGTGGCGCGAGAGGCAGGAAAGCAGCAGCATGAAGTGACTGCACAGGTACATTTCGTACTGGTACTGGTGCATCTGCAGCTCGTGAATCATCTTTTCGAACAGCTCGCGCGCCTCCATATGCCGCCCGACGCGCACCGTCGGCCCGTTGAGGAAGCTCTGCCGGAGCAGCGAGGGAATGCCCTGGCCGGTAAAGTGTAGCCAGTAGACCTGCGTCTTCTGCGCGCACAGGTAGGTATAGGCCTGCCTTTCCCAGGGGCGGTAGACGATCACCTCGCCCTCGCCCAGCGCGCGCGGCCCTTCAGGCAGCTCGCACCTGACCTGACCGCGCCAGACGTAGATCAGCTGGTAGTCCGCGCGGCCCGACGGGCGGTTGGTGGTCATGTCGAAGTCGTCCACCTCGCAGAAGCCGCAGTTGTTGATCTGGATGTAGTCCAGCGACACGCGTTCCGTGTTGCCGCTGGCCGCGCCCGATATGATCCGCATGGCGTTCACCTCAGCCTATACGATACCCCGCAAAAAGCGCTTTGTCAAGCGAAAAGCGCAATTTTGTGCATGCCGTTCATTTCTGACTCCCTGTCAAACGCGCGGCCGCGCTTTCTTTTTATCCGGGACGGAACATAGAATGGAAGGGCGGAGCAGGCAGGAAAGATCAGTATATGAATCCGGAGCAATCAAACCGCGAAATAAGGCGAAATTTATACGGAACAGGCAAAACGGATTGACAGGCGAGTTAGCCTGTGCTAACATAGAGAAAAAACACGGATTGGAGTGAGGGAAATGACGCTGGATCAATTGCGGGTTGGGCGCAGCGCGGTGATTACAAAGGTGGGCGGCGAGGGCGCGCTCAGGCTTCGTTTCCTGGACATGGGACTGATTCCCCGCACAAAGGTGACGGTGCAGAAGGTCGCGCCGATGGGCGACCCGATTCAGCTGAGCATCCGCGGGTACGAGCTGACCATCCGCAAGGAGGACGCCGCGCGCATCGAGGTGCGCACTGAGGAGGAAAACGCATGATTTTCGCGCTGGTAGGCAATCAGAACTGCGGAAAAACCACGCTGTTTAACGCCCTGACCGGCTCCAATCAGCACGTGGGCAATTTTCCGGGCGTAACGGTCGATCAGAAGATGGGCGCCGTGCGGGGCGTGAAAAACTGCTCGGTGGTCGATCTGCCGGGCATCTACTCGATCCGCCCCTACACGACCGAGGAGATCGTCACGCGCGATTTCGTGCTCGATCAGAAGCCGGACGGCATCATCAACATCGTGGACGCGACCAATATCGAGCGCAATCTCTACCTGAGCCTGCAGCTGCTGTGCCTGCGCGTGCCGATGGTCATCGCGCTCAACATGATGGACGAGGTGCGCAACAACGGCGGCACGATCGACGTGCGCAAAATGAGCGAGGAGCTGGGCGTGCCGGTCATCCCGATCAGCGCGGTCAAGAACGAGGGCGTGGACGATGTGGTGCGCGCGATCGTGGACGCGGCTGAGCGCAGAATCCTGCCCAAGGTGCTGGATTTCTGCCCGGACGGCCCGGTACACCGCTGCATACACGCCGCCTCGACGCTCATCGAGGACCACGCGCGGGCCATCGGCATCTCCGCCCGCTTCTGCGCCACCAAGATCATCGAGGGCGACGAATCCTTTGCCGAAAAGCTGCACCTGAGCCAGAACGAGATCGAAATGCTCGAGCACAGCGTCATCGAGATGGAGAACGAGACCGGCATGGACAGGAACGCCGCGCTGGCCGACATGCGCTATAACTTCATCGAAAACGTCTGCCGCGACACGGTGGTCAAGTGCCACGAGAGCGAGGAGCACAGGCGCAGCATGAAGATCGACCGGATACTGACCGGCAGGTACACGGCGATGCCGGCCTTCCTGCTGATCATGCTCAGCGTGTTCTACCTGACCTTCAACGTCATCGGCAGCTTCCTGAGCGACCTGCTCAGTCAGGGCATCGACGCGCTGACCGCCCTGTGCGATCGGGGTCTGACCGCCTACGGCATCAACCCGGTGGTGCACAGCCTGATCATCGACGGCGTGTTCGCGGGAGTGGGCAGCGTGCTCGGCTTCCTGCCGATCATCGTGGTGCTGTTTTTCTTCCTGAGCGTGCTGGAGGACACCGGCTACATGGCGCGCGTGGCCTTCGTGATGGATAAGCTGCTGCGCAAGATCGGCCTGTCCGGCCGCAGCTTCGTGCCCATGCTGATCGGCTTCGGCTGCAGCGTGCCGGCCGTCATGGCCACCCGCACCCTGGCCAGCGAGCGCGACCGCCGCATGACCATCCTGCTCACCCCCTACATGAGCTGCTCGGCCAAGATCCCGATCTACACGGTGTTCTGCGCCGCCTTTTTCCCGAGGTACGCGCCGCTCGTCATGGTGGGGCTGTACGTCGCGGGCATGCTGCTGGGCGTCTTGATGGCGCTGATCTTCAAGAAGTCGCTCTTCCGCGGCAATCCGATCCCCTTCGTCATGGAGCTGCCCAACTACCGCCTGCCCTCGGCCAGGAGCGTGCTGCTGCTCATGTGGGAGAAGGCCAAGGACTTCCTGATGAAGGCGTTCACGGTGATTTTCGCGGCGACGATCGTCATCTGGTTCCTGACCAATTTCGACACGCGGCTCAACGTGGTGTCCGACAACTCGAAGAGCCTGCTGGCGCTGATCGGCCAGTGGATCGCGCCGGCGTTCAAACCGACCGGATTCGGCAACTGGCGCATGGTTACGTCCCTGATTACCGGCTTCACCGCCAAGGAGGCCGTCGTGAGCACGATGAGCGTGCTGATGGGGGTGGGCATCGCCGAGCTGCCGCAGGCGCTGGGCGCGCTGTTTACGCCCCTGAGCGCGGCGAGCTTCCTGCTCTTTACGCTGCTTTACACGCCCTGCGTGGCCGCTATCGCGACGGTGAAGCGCGAGCTGCGCTCCACCTGGCAGACGGTGGGCGTGGTGGCGCTGCAGTGTACGGTGGCCTGGATCGTGGCGACGCTGGTGTTCCAGGTCGGGTCGCTACTGTGATGAAGCCGCTCGATTACGCGCTGCTCGCGCTGGTGGGCGTGTGGCTGATCTGGGCGGTGCGGCGCATCGTCCAGCAGGCCGGGCGCGGTGGGTGCTGCGGCTGCTCCGGCTGCCGGAAGGCCTCGAAGAAGACCGCCTGCGGCCACTGCGGGGGAGACTGCGCGCACTGCCGGGAAAAGTGAACAAAAACAGACCGCATTCGAAAACAGAATGCGGTCTCAGCTTGTCAAAAAAGTTTTGACAAGCTGGTGGACGGGGAAGCAAGCTCCCCCGCCACTGCCACCCTCACCAGAT
>CAKUFB010000001.1 GCA_934647145.1 uncultured Clostridia bacterium | reverse complement strand
TTAACGGAGGTGGAATATGAAAAAGCAGTTCCCGCTCGGCTTCTGGAATTACGCGATGCTGGGCATGTACGACGCGGACAGGGCGGTGAAGGACTGGAGCGACGCGGGGATGAACCTGTGCCTGTCGCCGCGCTTCATCGCGGGGGAGAACCGGCCGGAGGAGCTGATTGCCTTCCTGGACAGGTGCGCCGAGAAGGGCATCCGGCTGGTGATCGACGACACGCGCGCCAGCTGGAACGGGGCGAGCACCGATCCCGAGGGCTACAGGGCGCGGTTCATGGAGGCGGTGCGCGACTTCGGAAGTCACCCGGCGGCCTACGGCTTTTACGTGGGCGACGAGCCCAGCGGCGAGCAGCTCTCCGACGCGGAGGCGGCGGTGCGCCTGCAGCGGGAGTGCGCGCCCAGCCTGCGCCCGTTCATCAACTTCAATCCCTACTACGACGGCAGCGAGCAGATGACCGGCGGGCTGGGGTTCGACCGGTGGATCGACGAATTCATCGAGAAGAGCGGCCTTCAGCAGATCAGCTATGACCGCTACTCCCAGATGAACCCGCCCGACGCGGCGGATACCGGCGTGAACGAGTATTACAAGTCGCTTTTCAAGTACACCCGCGCGGCGAAGCGGCATCACCTGCCGCTGTGGGTGAGCAACCTGAGCGTGGGGCACTTCCGGTATCGCTGCCCGAAGGAGGACGACCTGAGGTGGCAACTGACCACCAGCGTGGCCAGCGGCGCAAACTGTGTGTGGTGGTTCTTCATGTACATGCGCACCTGCCGCATCAACTACCGGGTCGCGCCGATCGACGAGCTGGGCGAGCGCACAGAGACCTACGAGTGGCTCTCGCGCGTGCAGCGCTCCTTCCAGAACCAGTTTGGCGCGCTGTTCTGCGACCTGATTCACGACGAGACCTGGCACGCCCTGCGCGCCTACGGCGGCTATCCGCTGCTGGCGTACAACGAGCATCCGCTGATCAAAAACGTGACCTGCGACCACGGCCTGCCCGCGCTCGTCTCGCTGTTTCACCTGCCCGGCGGCGCGAAGTACCTGGCGCTGGTCAACAACTCGCAGACCGAGAGCGGCTACTTCCACCTGTACCTGCAGCCCTGCGTGAAGGAGCTGTATCGCGTGGCCTACTCGATGTACGACACGCGCACCAACAGCGCCTTCGGCGGCGGCCCCGCCTGCGTTCAGGCCACCCCCTGGGGCGGCGCGGAGGTTCCCTGCCGGTTTAACGACGTGTGCAACAATTACCGCCGGGACGAAAGCGGCGTACACAACGGCGCGTGGCTCGCCCCCGGCCAGATGGAGGTCTACCGCATCGAGGAGTGAGGCGCGGCCCGGCTTAGTGTTTGGCGTGCGTTAAAAATGTGAAGAGACGGAAAAATGTCGAAAAGAGGGCTTGACAGGCAAAAAGGTTCGTGCTATACTCACGCCATAAAAATTGAATCGCTTAATCACTTGGATAGAGGCGCGAGGTTCATCAGTAGCCGCGAACGAGCAGCAGGCCGCTGCCGCGGGAAAGGGAACGTCGCCGAAGCGTCCGCAGGGGCCTGAGTGCGGATGGCTGGGTCGCCGTGAAATACGCGGCGGACTGTCACATGTTTAGCTTGTGAAGCGCTATCAAGGGACGAAACGGAGTGTGGGCGCAGTCCCATTGTTCTTCGTATCTTCCGTGAACCGCTTGACATGAGCGGTTCACTTTTTTATCACTCCCGCCTCCGCGCGGCCGGACGGGAGCAGCCAATTCGCCGCGAACGTTCGTAAAAAAAGAAAGGCGGTATCCCCATGAGAAGAATGTTCAGTCTGGTTCTTGCCCTGATCGTGTGTCTGTCGATCATCCCCGTATCGGCTCCGGCCGAGGAAACCACCGGCGTGGAGGACGGCGTGCTGACCGTTGCGATGGAGTGCGCCTACGCGCCCTATAACTGGACGCAGCCCGACGATTCCAACGGCGCGGTGCCGATCCGCGGCACCAACGAGTACGCCAACGGCTACGACGTAATGATGGCCAGGAAGTTGTGCGAGGCCAACGGCTGGGAGCTGGAGATCGTGCGGCTGGACTGGGACTCCCTGGTTCCCGCGGTACAGTCCGGCCTGGCGGACGCGGCGATCGCCGGCCAGTCGATGACCGCCGACCGCGCCGAGATGGTCGACTTCGCCGGCCCGTATATGTACGCATCGATCGTCTGCCTGGCCAAGCAGGGCACTCCTCAGGCCGAGGCCAAAGGTATTTCCGAGCTGAGCGGCTACTGCACCTCCCAGATCGGCACCATCTGGTATGATCTGTGCCTGCCCCAGGTGAAGGGCGCGCAGATCCAGTCTCCCGCCGAGTCCGCCCCCGCCATGCTGATGGCGCTGGAGAGCGGTATGGTCGACTTCGTCTGCACCGACATGCCCACCGCCCAGGGCGCGCTGATCGCCTATCCCGACATGGTTCTGCTGGACTTCAGCGGCACGCAGGACGACTTCGAGGTTTCCGAGGAGGAAATCAACATCGGCATCTCCGTGCGCAAGGGCAACACCGCGCTGGCCGACGCGCTCAACGCCGTGCTCTCCACGATGACCGCCGACGACTTCAACGACCTGATGGCCGAGGCCATCGCCGTGCAGCCCATCGAAGGCTAAGCGCACGATACCGGTTTCGCCCGGATGCCCCCGCGTCCGGGCGTTTTCTCTGAGAAAGGAAGAGATTCATGAACAAGCTGGCTCAACTGCTTCAGGACGTCGCCTCGGTTTGGGGCAAGTATGGCTCCTCGTATCTGGGCGGCGTGGGCCGCACGCTGGCGCTGGCCGTGATCGGCACGTTTCTGGGCTGCCTGATCGGCTTTCTGTGCGGCATCCTGCAGACCATCCCCTACACGAAGAGCGATCACCCGGCGAAGAAGTGCGGCCTGGCCGTCGTTCGCGGCATACTGCGCGCCTACGTCGAGATTTTCCGCGGCACGCCCATGATCCTGCAGGCCGTGTTCATCTTCTACGGCCTGCCCTACTTCACGAACAACGCCATGCAGTTCAGGAATCTGTGGACGGTGTCGATACTGGTCGTGTCCATCAACACGGGCGCGTACATGGCCGAATCGGTGCGCGGCGGCATCCTGTCCATTGACCGGGGCCAGACCGAGGGCGCCAAGGCCATCGGCATGACTCACTTCCAGACCATGACCAGCGTCATACTGCCCCAGGCGCTGCGCAACATCATGCCGCAGATCGGCAACAACTTCATCATCAACGTCAAGGACACCTCGGTCATGTTCATCATCGGCTTCACCGACTTCTTCTCGGTACACAAGGCGGTGGCGGGCGCGTCGTTCAAGTATTTCCCCTCGGCGACCATCGAGATGGTGGGCTACCTGACCATGACGCTCGTCGCGTCCTTCCTGCTGCGCACGCTTGAGCGAAAGATGGCGGGCAAGAGCAATTACGAGCTGGTGCAGGGCGACTCGCTGACCTCGACCGCCGGCACCTACAACTTCCCCGGCAAGGGCAGTCCCTACGACGAGCAGAGCCGTGAGAAGCCCCAGGATCGGTAAAGGAGCGTGCGCACATGAGCGAATTGATACTGCAGGTTCAGCACCTGTCCAAGTCCTTCGGCAATCACGAAATCCTTCGGGACATCGATTTTTCCATCCACTCGGGCGACGTGACCTCGATCATCGGCGCGTCCGGCTCGGGCAAGAGCACGCTGCTGCGCTGCATCAACCTGCTGGAAACGCCTACCTCCGGCCAGATTCTCTTCCACGGGCAGAATATGGCAGCGCCGCACATCAACGCCCCGGCCTATCGCGCCAAGGTGGGTATGGTGTTTCAGTCCTTCAACCTGTTCGACAACATGACCGTGCTGGACAACTGCATGGTTGGCCAGCGCAAGGTGCTCAAGCGCGGCAGAGAGCAGGCGCGCGAGCAGGCGATGAAGCACCTGACTCAGGTGGGCATGGCGCCCTTCGTCAACGCCCGCCCCGGCCAGCTGTCCGGCGGCCAGAAGCAGCGCGTCGCCATCGCGCGCGCCCTGGCTATGGACCCCGAGGTGCTGCTCTTCGACGAGCCGACCAGCGCGCTCGACCCCGAGATGGTGGGCGAGGTGCTCGCTACGATGCGCGACCTGGCCCAAAGCGGCCTGACCATGCTGGTGGTTACGCACGAAATGGCCTTCGCCCGCGACGTTTCCAGCCGCGTGGTGTTCATGGATGGCGGCGTGATCGCCGAGGAAGGCGCGCCCGGCGAGCTCTTCACTCATCCCCGGAATCCCCGCACTCGCGAGTTCCTCTCCCGCTTTATGGCGGGCTGAGCATTCAGACTCCCTCCAGACGTATCTGGAGGGAGTGATTTCTTACCTCGGCTCGAGAGCAGCGGACAAGCGTAGGAGGGGGTCTGGGGGAGGGCGAAGCGAAGGCTTCGCCGCCCCCAGCTCGCCCGCAGCAGGGCTGCGGGCGCAGAGCCGTATTTCCCGCAAAAACTGCGTTTTTGCGGGAAATACGGCTCGGGGGCGCAGGCAGTCGAGGGCGCACAGCACCCCCGACTGCCTGCGCTCAAGTACCTCTGAGCCAGCATTTCGCACTGCTTGCGGGTGCGGCGTCGTCGACCGTGCCCGGCGGGTTACCTTGTCTACACCGCTTTTTACCTCGGGCAGGGCGGCCTGGGCGGGAACAGCGGCGGGGGACAGGGCGGCGCGGGTCGTGTACAGCAGCCGGGCCGGGGTGGGGGTTCGCAGCCGAAAGGCAGTCTGGGCGGCGGGCAGTCAGGCCAGGGGGCGCAGGGCGGCTCGCAGCCAAAGGGCGGCCACTGCGGCGCGTTCTGCGAGCAGGGCGCAATCACGCCGGTCGCAATGGGCGTTCCGCCGCCGCGTTCGAAGCAGTCCGCGTTCATGGCCAGCACGATTCTGCGCCCGAGCACATCCTCCGGCCGAAAGCCCGAGGTGTAGAACGTCGCCACGGCGATCCCGCCGGCGTTGAGCAGCGGCGACATCACGCCGCCTCCGCGTACCCGAAGCGGGGGACAGCCGCAGCCTTCCTCAATATACAGCGCGTGAAAGCTCACCCCTGAGCACCCGCGCGGCAGACCGGTCACGCTCACCTGCACCACGCTGCCGCAGTCCTTTGGAAAAATGTGTACCGTTCCGCGCAGGTTGGGGTACCTCGCGATTCCGCACAGCGCGGCCTGCGCTTCATAAAATGCCATCGCATACACCTCCGCTCCATCCTATGCGGCGGGGCGAGAAACGGGGAGAGACGTTCGAGAGGCGGCCTTTCTGACCAGGCGGCGTTCGGCCCCGCCTGCTGCCGCGAAACGAAACGCAATGCGGTTTGTAAATGAGGGCATGCAGAGGTTCTTTGTCCCTTCGAGCGCTCCCGGAAAGCGCCTTGATCCGCAAAAGCCGTCGCGCGGAGACGGGCGGTTCCCCGAATGAGCCCTGACGGGAAGGATTTTTCGGGATACTGTATGTTAAGTTTTCCATCAGTGTGAAAAGCGATGACACCTGCGCATGAAACCTGCGTCTAAACAATATATAGGATGTAGCAAACAGAAAGCGCAGGTGTATCCCTTGAAACGGTTGGCCTCACTCTTCCTTGTCCTGACGATGCTTTTCCTGCTGTGCGTGCCCGCCGGAGCGCAGGAGGATTCCGCTCCGATACAGCACCCGGGTCAGCCGTCGCTGCCCAGCGTGACGGCCGCGGTCAGTCAGATCGAGCCTACGGCGGTTCCCGCCGCGGAGCCCTCCGCATTATCCACGCCCGAGCCCACCGAGGAGCCGATGACCGACCTTGCGTCCGGCTCGCGCGGAGTCTGGGTCGAGCGGCTGCAGGCGCGCCTGACTGAGCTGGGCTATCTCAGCGATACGGTGGACGGCAAGTTCGGCTATAACACGCAGCAGGCGGTGCTGGCGCTGGAGACCGGACTTCGCACACTGGAGCAGCGCGCGCTGGACGCGGAATCGGGCGTGTCGCTGCCCGGTCAGGCGGACGGCCTGACGAGCGCCGAGCCCACTCCCGCGCCCACGCCTGAAACGGTGGCCGACGGGATTGCGGAGACCTCGCTGCTGGAGGAGATCCTGTCCGAGGACTTCGAGCTGTACCTTGAGGACGTGACGCAGGGCAGCAAGGGGACGGAGGCGCGCCGCGTGCAGACCCGCCTGTTCACGCTCAATTACCTCAGCGAGCAGCCGGACGGCTCCTTCGGGGCCAACTCGCAGACCGCGCTGACCGTGTTTCAGCGGGCGAACGGCCTTGAGGAAACCGGCGTGGCCGACCGGCGGACGCAGAGCCTGCTGTTCTCCGCAAGGGCGATTCGCGCCGAGCAGCCGGTCTATAACCAGCTGACGGCGGGCATGACCAACGACCGGGTCAAGGCGGCGCAGAGGCAGCTCATCGCGCTGGGCTTCATGACCGGCTCGGCGGGCGGCTACTTCAACGAGCGCACGACTGCCGGGGTCAAGGCCCTGCAGAAATACCTGCATCAGATCGAGCTGGACGAGCTGGCCGCCAGCGCCACGCCCGCGCCCACGCCCGAGCCGACCGCCACGCCGCGGTCTGACCTGGTGCAGGCGCAGTATACGCCCATTCCGGCCGCGACCGCAGTGCCCGAGCTCGACGACGGCTACGAGGGCGACGGCGTGCTCACGCACGATCTGCAGGTACTGCTGTTTGACGAGGGCATACCGGTCATTAGCCAGGCTGTCGTGAAGAGCGGCGACTCGGGCGACGAGGTGCTGCGCGTGCAGCGGCGGCTCCAGGCGCTGGACTACCTGACCGCGGGCAGCGCGGACGGGCTGTTCGGCGGGGCGACCGAGCGCGCGCTGAGCAAGTTCCAGTCCCGCAACCGCCTGCAGGCGACCGGCGTCGCCGACGAGGCCACCCAGCTGGCACTGTACTCCGAGGACGCGGTGCGCGCCATGAAGCCCTACCTGGTCAAGGTCAGCGTGGACGACCAGCAGGTCTACGTCTACGCGCTGGACGACAACGACCAGTACTCGATTCTGACCAGAACCATGGTCTGCTCGACCGGCCTCAGGGATACGCCCACGCCCACCGGCGAATTCACCTACACCGGCCCGGGCGCGCGCTGGCACTACTTCAAGAAGTGGAAGTGCTGGGCGCAGTACGCCTACTATATCGACGGCGACATCATGTTCCACAGCGTGCTGTACAACTCCGACGACGAGAGCACGCTGGTCAAGAGCTCGGTTCGCAACCTGGGCAGGCGCGCCTCGCATGGCTGCGTGCGCCTGTCGGTTGAGGACGCGCGCTGGCTCTGGAACAACTGCCCCGGCGGCACCCACGTGATCGTGTATTAAGACAGCGGAATAAGCGGACTCCCTCCGGGCCATCGCGCCTGGAGGGAGTCAGTTTTTTACAGGGATTTACTTCACGTCGATCCACTCGCCGGCGCGCTCGATGGCCTTCAGGCCCGCGCCGCGCACGTCCATGATCGCGATGGTTTCCTCGTGGGAGACGGGCGCCTCGCCGGTCTCGAAGAAGCGGATCAGGGCGGGGATGAAGCGGCTGAAGGAGTCGACCTGCTGCACGGCCATCTGGTTTCCGTCCGGACCGGCGGCGTTCAGGGCGAACGGGCTGCCGTTCATCAGGCCGGTCAGCGAGGCAGTGCGGCCGCCCTCAAAGCGGATGAGCAGGGTGTACGCGTCCTTTGCGGGCAGGTACAGCACCGACTCGGCGCGCGCCTGCATCAGCATCATCACCGGCTCGAGCTGGTGGATGGAGTAGGTCTCGAAGTTGCCCGGGCCCCAGGCCGCGATCGCGTCGTACTGCCTGCCGCGCAGGGGCTGATACTCCTCGGCGAAGCGCAGCGCGGAGGTGGAGTAGCAGGGCGTGCCCGATTTTTCGGCGATGGCGAAGATGCGCCGGGCGATCACGCCGTCGGGCGCGAAGGTCTTGTCCACATAGGTGCGCTTGCCGCTGCGCAGGGGAAGCTGGCACAGCTGCTCGTGCATTTCGCAGTTGTCGGGGGAGAGCACCACCAGGTAGTCGCTCTTCTCGATCAGCTCCTCGACGCTGTCCACCAGCGGGATCTCCAGATCCTTCGACCACTGCGCGTTGGTGCGGCGGCCGGCGAGCGGGCTGTCGATCAGGCCGTAGGCATAGGCGACCTCCATCTCGCCGTTCGAGAACTGCCTGATCCAGCGCGGATAGTTGTTTGCGTGCCACTCGTCCAGATAGTAATCGATAAATCCAACCTTTTTCATTTTGTCTTCCTCCTGTTTTTGGTGATTGCAGTCCTGTATATCAACTCATATTCCGAGGGACTGTCGGGAAAGCCGCGGGTTCTATCGGCGGCAGGCGGGTGCAGGCTCAGCCTGCCGGCCTCCCCTAGTCCAGCACCTTCAGCTCGATGCCGAACTCGAGGGTCTGCGGGCTGCTCAGCATGGTCTCGGCGGCGGGGTCGTAGCAGCGGCAGACGGTGAGGCGCAGCACGTCGCCCGCGCTCATCGTGTCGGTGAGGTCGGAGAGATCGGTGAAGCGCTTCACGCGAACGCCGTTTGCGTGGGTAATCACGTCGTAGAGCGCCAGGCCGGACTGGGCGGCGGGAGTGCCCTCCTCGATCTCGACGACCACCAGGCCCGCGGGCGGGTAGCCGGGGATGAGCTCATCCGGGCCGTCCAGCTCGGTAATGCGGATGCCCATGCGCGGGCGGCGCACCACGCCGTATTCCTTGAGCTGCGCGACCACCTCGCGGACGGTGTTGACCGGGATGCAGAAGCCCAGTCCCTCGTAGTTCTCGCCGTACTCGCTGCCCGCCTTGAGGGTGGGAATGCCCACCAGCTCGCCGTTTGCGTTGAGCAGCGCGCCGCCCGAGTTGCCCGGGTTGATGGCCGCGTCCACCTGAATGGTGTTGACGGTGCGGCTGAAGTTGCCCGCGTTCACGTCGCGCCGGTCCAGGCCGGAGACGATGCCCGCGGTGACCGTGCCGAAGAACACGCGCTCGGACAGCCCCGGATGCCCGATGACCACGGCCAATTCGCCGATGCGCAGCGCGTCCGAGTCGCCCAGGGGCACGGGCGTAACGTCCAGCGGCGCCTCCAGCCTCAGCAGCGCCAGGTCGGTGCTGTTGTCAGAGAAGACCTGCTGCACGGTCAGCCGGTCGCCCGCGAGCGTCTCGATCTCGACGATGTCCGCGTCGGACACGACGTGGTAATTGGTCACGACATAGCCCTCGCCGTCGATGTACACGCCCGAGCCGTAGCCGCTTTCCTCCACGCGGCGGCCCTGCTGGCGGCTCCAGGTCTCGCGCCTGGAAATCACGCGCACCACGGCGGGGCGCACGCGCTCGGCGATGCCGGGAATGGGATTGTCCGCCGAGTAGATCACGTCGTAGGACTGTGCCTGCGCGGCGGTGGACAGGATGCCTGCCAGGCACACGATCAGCGCGGCCAGCAGGGTGAAAAGGCGGGTTTTCTGCTGCTTCATGTACTCACCTCTGTTGATTTTTTGTCCTGCGGGGGCGCGGCCTTCTGCAGGGTGAACACGAAGGCGGTCTCCCGGCCGGAGGAGGTCACGGTGATGGTCTTGCCGTGCTGCTCGATGATTCGCTTGACGATGGACAGGCCCAGCCCGGTGCCCATGCCCGAGGTATGCGCCTTGTCCACCTTGTAGAACCGGTCGAAGATGAAGGGCAGATCGTCCGGCGGGATGGCCGGGCCCTCGTTTTTGACGGTGATGTAGGCGAGGGAGTCCACACTGTGCGTCCAGACGGTCAGCTGGCCGCCCTCGCAGCCGTACTTGACCGCGTTGTCGATCAGGTTGGTCAGCACCTGCTCGATGCGGTCGGCGTCGGCGCGCACGTAGAGCGGCTGCTCCTTGAAGGAAATGTCGACCAGCATATGCTTTTCCTCGATGCGCTGCTCAAGCTTGAACATCGTGGACAGGATCATCTCGTCCACGTCGAAGTCGCTCAGGCTCAGCGGGAACTTGCCCGACTCAAACCGGGACAGCTCCAGCAGGTCATGCACCAGCTTGGTCAGGCGTTTCGTCTCGGACAGCACGGTATCCAGGTACTTTTCCCGCTCCTCGGGGGGAATCGTGCCGTCCAGTATGCCCTCGATATAGCCCTGTATGCAGGTCATGGGCGACCTCAGCTCGTGCGACACGCTGGCCACGAAGGTCTTGCGCGACTCCTCCAGGTTGGACAGATCCTCGGCCATGCGGTTGATCGACTCGGCCAGCTCGCGCATTTCCCGGCTGCCGTCGAGCGGCACGCGCGCGGTGAAGTCGCCGCCCGAAAAGGCCGAAACCGCCTTCTGGATGGCGCGGATGGGGCGGGTCTGTCGGCTGGCGATCAGGTAGGACAGCAGCACGCCCACCAGCATGGAGATCGTGCCCGCGATGACCGAGTAGCCCACCAGGCCCTGCAGGCTGATCGGGATGGTGGACACGTCCACGTGCAGCAGCACGCCGCCCAGTGTGACCGCGCCGTCCGGGGTGGTAAAGGGCGCGCCGATGGTCAGCGTGTTCTCGCCCAGCTCGGCAAAGGCGCCCTGCGCGCGCACCTCGTGGCCGGAGAGCAGGCTGCGCAGCGCGTCGTTGAGCACGATCGAGCTCAGGCCGGCGGCGTCGCTGTCGCCCAGTATGCGCACGTAGCCGCTCCTGTAGACCAGCCATACGTCCGCCTGATAGTCTTTCTCGATTTCGCTGATTTTCCACTGGAAAGTGCTGACATCCGCCGGATCGACCCGCCACAGCGAGGTCATCTCCACCCCCTGCACCAGCTGCGCCAGGTCGCGCGCCTGCAGCGCCAGCTCGGCCTCGTAGGCGGAACGCTGCTGCGCGGCGCTTGTGGCGCACATGATGCCCGTGAACGACAGGATTGTGACCAGCAAAATGCCCACCACGGCGAAAAACAGCCGCCGAAACAGCGAGGACTTCACGGCTTGTTCACCTCGAACTTATAGCCCACGCTCCACACGGTCTTGATCGACCAGCCCAGCTCCTCGCACCCGGTCAGCTTGTCGCGCAGGCGCTTGATGTGTACGTCCACCGTGCGCGAGTCGCCGAAGAAGTCGTAGCCCCACACCTGCTCGAGCAGCTGCTCGCGGGTGAAGACCGTGCCCGGATGACTGGCCAGAAAGTGCAGAAGCTCCAGCTCCTTGGGCGGCATTTCGAGCGGGCGGCCCAGGAAGGTGACGGTGTACTGGGTGATGTTGATGGTCAGTCCGGGATAGGAAAGCTCCTTGTCGGGCGCGTCGAGCGTCTGATAGCGCCTGAGCACCGCCTTGATGCGCGCCACCAGCTCCTTGGTGTCGAAGGGCTTGACGATGTAGTCGTCTGCGCCCAGCTCCAGCCCCAGCACCTTGTCGAAGGTCTCGTCCTTGGCCGTGAGCATGATGATGGGGATGTTGGACACCTTGCGCACCTCGCGGCACACCTGCCAGCCGTCCATGCCGGGCAGCATCACGTCCAGCAGCATCAGGCTGGGCGGCGTGGTCTTGAAGATCTTCAGCGCGTCCGTGCCGTTCGAGGCCTGAAGCACCTCGAAGCCCTCGCGGGTCAGGTACAGGTTGATCAGTTGAAGGATATTGGGGTCGTCGTCCACGGTCAGTATTTTCAGCTTGCTCATGCGCCGCTCCTCCTTTTATTTTACCCAGGCTTCCATCACGCGGCTGCGCTCGGTCAGGCCCATGCGCTCGTAAAACGCGCGCGCCGATTCGTTGAAGCCGAATACGTTCAGCTCGACGCGCTCCACCCCTTCCTCCCGCGCGCGGGCGAGCAGCGCCTCGTAAAGCGAGCGTCCCGCGCCCTGCCCGCGGCGGTCTTTCCGTACGCATAGATCCTCGATCCAGGCGACCGTGTGCTTCTTTACGGAAGGGCTTTCGTACGTCCGCAGGCGCATCACGCCCATGCCGGTCACGCCGCTCTCGTCCTCGCTGACGAAGCAGTCTGAGCTTTTAAGCATCGCGCCGAATTCCTTCTCGTCCGGCAGGGCGGGCCGGGGCTGATAGATGTCCGGCCGCGTGGCATAGTGCATCTCGTGCAGCTCGCGCAGAAGCGCGCAATAGGCGGCGTAGTCACCCGGCCGCATCCGTCGTATGGTCATGCGCCTTCACTCCTCACTTGAGCGTCACCACGGTCACGCCGTCCTCGCCCTCGCCGTAGCGCCCCAGGCGGAACTCGGCCACGTTTCGATGCTTTTTCAGGTGCTGCTGAATGCCGGCGCGCAGCACGCCCGTGCCCTTGCCGTGGATGATCTGCACCTGCTTTAGGCGCTGCATCGTACAGTTGTCCAGGAACAGGTCGACCGCGCCGATGGCCTCCTCCAGCGTCATGCCGCGCACGTCGCACTCCATGGACGCGGGGCCGGCGGCGGGCAGGCTCGAGGCGGAGGAACCGCTCTTCGGCGCGCCCGGCTTTCTTTTTTGGGGAGCGGCGGATGTGTCGGCCTTCACCCGGCGCATCTGGGAGATATGCACCTTCATCTTCATCACGCCGGCCTGCACCATGACCTCGCCCTTCTCGTCCGGCGGGGCGAGCACCGTGCCCTGCGTGCCCAGCATGGTCAGCTCGACCGTCTCGCCGGGCTTTAAGTCCCTGGGCGGCTCGGTCGCGGAGAGCACCTCGCTGCGCAGCGCGCCGGACAGGCCGTCGATTGAGGACTGCATCTGCCGCCTGAGCGCGCCCAGCTCGTGCTCCTTGAGGGGGGCCGAATCCCTGGCGCGCGCCTTTTTCAGCGCGGCGATCAGCTCCTCGGATTCGCGCTGCGCCTTGACGAGGGTGCGCCTGGCCTCCTCGCGCGCCTTTTTGATGATCTCGTCGCGCTGGGCGGCCAGCGCCTCGCGCTGCTTTTCGACCTCGTTTTGCAGGCGCTGGGTCTCCTTGTGCGCCTCCTCGGCCAGCGCGCGCTCCTTTTCGGCCACCTGGCGGTGGTACTCGGCGTTGGCGATGACGTCCTCGAAGCGGATCTGGTTTTCGCTCAGGCGCTTGCCCGCGTCGGCGATGAGCGCCTCGTCCAGCCCCAGCTTGCGCGAAATCTCGAATGCGTTCGACTTGCCCGGCACGCCGATGGACAGCCGGTAGGTGGGCCGCAGCGTCTCCACGTTGAACTCCACGCTGGCGTTTTCCACGCCCGGGGTGGACAGTGCGTAGGCCTTGAGCTCGCTGTAGTGGGTGGTGGCCAGGGTAATGACGCGCATCGTGCGCAGCCGCTCCAGGATGGAGATGGCCAGCGCCGCGCCCTCGGTGGGGTCGGTGCCCGCGCCCAGCTCGTCGAAGAGCACCAGAGAGTGGGGGGTGACGTCCCGAAGAATCCGCACGATGTTGGTCATGTGCGAGGAGAAGGTGGACAGCGACTGCTCGATCGACTGCTCGTCGCCGATGTCGGCGAACACCTCGTCGAACAGCGAAAGCTCGGTGCCGATCGCCGCCGGAACCTGCAATCCCGCCTGCGCCATCAGCGTCAATAGACCCACCGTCTTGAGCGTGACCGTCTTGCCGCCGGTGTTGGGGCCGGTTACGACCAGGCTGGTGAAGTCCTGCCCGATCCACAGGTTGCTGGGCACGACCTTCGCCGGGTCGATCAGCGGGTGTCTGCCCTCCAGGATGCGGATGCGGCCCTCGGCGTTGAGCTTGGGCTGCACGGCGCGCATGCTCCGGGCCAGGCTGGCCTTGGCAAACAGCATGTCCAGCTCGGCCAGGGTATCAAGGTTTTGCTCGATCGCCTCCGCGTCGGGCGCGATGCGCTGCGACAGCGCGGAGAGGATACGCTCGATCTCCTGGCGCTCCCTGACCGTCCACTGGCGCAGGTCGTTGCCCGCCTCCACCACCGCCGCCGGCTCGATGAACAGCGTCGCGCCGCTGGCCGACTGGTCGTGTACCAGGCCGTTGATAAACTGGCGGCTGTCCGCGCGCACAGGCAGCACGTAGCGCCCGTCGCGCTGGGTGATGATCGTGTCCTGAAGGTATTTGGACAGCGAGGGATTGCGGATGATCTCGTTGAGCTTGTCGCGCATCTTCTCGGAGCACTGCTTGATGTGCCGGCGGATGGAGTACAGCTCGGGGCTGGCGTGGTCGCTGATCTCGTCCTCGGACAGGATTGCGTCGAACACGTCCTCCTCCAGCGGACGGTTGGCGAACAGGCCGCTCGCCATCGCGGTGATGTAGGGCGTGTTTTCCCGCTCGGTGACCAGGCTATCCCGGGCGCTTCGGGCGGCGCGCAGCGATTCGGCCACGTCGAGCAGCGCCCTGGGGCTGAGCGTCGCGCCCACCCCGGCGCGCTTGAGGTGCGCGCGCACGTCGGGCACGAAGGGCATGGGGTTGGAGCCGGTATAGGCCATGACGACGCTGGCCTCCTCGGTCTCGGCCTGCCATTGCCGGACGGTGCGCTCGTCCGAGGCGGGCGTGAGCGCCGCGATGCGCTCCTTGCCCAGGTCGGTCAGCGCCAGCGCGCCGAGCATCTCGCGGATTTTCGTAAATTCCAGTACCCGCAGGGTTCGTTCCTGCATATCATCATCTCCCTGCATGAAGGATTGCGTTCGGTGTGTCGGAAAGCGGAGGGGTGCGTCCCCGCTACCTGAAATAGTACCCGGTCGTGGTGTTTTTCGCGTCCCAGGCGGGCCAGTCGGAGGCAGCGCGCACGTCGCCGCCCTCGATAGCCAGGCGGTGCAGGCGCAGGACGGACTGCGCCTCGGCCTCCGTTTCGTCGGTCAGCACGAGCCGCCAGGCCGCGCTTTCGGGCAGCCTGCCCGCGTGGCGCAGCAAAAACAGCGGCGCGCTGTTGAGCACCCGCACCAGACACCCCTCGTCGCTCCTGACGCGGCGCAGGGGGAAGGCCACGTTTTTGCGGTCGATCAGCACATGCGCGCCCAGCCGCTTGTCCTCGCTCAGGCCGTCGCAGCGGCGGCAGGAGGCGTGCGGGCCGTCCAGCGCGGCGCGAATGGGGCAGTGGCGCAGCTGCATGAGCGGCAGCCTGCCGTAAACGATCAGCTCGCGACTGCCGCCCGACGCGTCCATCTGGCGCAGCTCCTGCGCGGTCAGCTCGACCGAGGGGGTATACTCCGTTATTCCCTGTCCGGCCAGGAAGGCCAGCGCCTCCCGGTTGGCAAGGTTCAGCGAGAAATCGGCGCGCCGCGTTCCCGGGAAGGGCACGACCAGCTGGCCGGGATTGGCGATGTACACGGCGGTCAGGTTGGCCTGGTTGGCCTGCGCCCAGTCGCACAGCCTGTCCAGCGCCTCGGCCGAGCAGGTCATGGGCAGCGCCAGCGAAAACGGCCGGTCGGGCGCGACCTGATCAAGGCCCTCCGCACTCAGATCCTCCGGCCGGAAAATCAGCTCGTCCGCGCCGTGAAGGCGGCGCAGCAGCGCCCAGTCGGAGCCCTCGACGCGCAGAAGGGGCGCCTTCGGGGCGGGCAGCTCAGGCAGTTCAGGAGGCAGCGCGCGGGATAATGACCTTTTGCAGCCGCGAAAGGCCGTCACGCGCGCCTGGGAAAGCCGCCTCAGCGCGTCGCGCCGCAGCTCGTTGAGCAGCGACGCGGGCAGAAACGCGCCCGGATCGACCGAAAGCGACAGGTCGATCAGCTGATAGGGCGTGCCGCCGGTCTTTTGAAGCTGCGTGCGGGCGCGCTCGGGGTCGCCCGGCTTTTTCGCGGGCGCGAGCGGCTCGGGCGACTCGACCCGGACGGCGCGTTGGCCGTCGGTGAGCTGCAGGCACGCCTTTTCGCCCGCCTGCGCGCGAAAAAAGCCGCTCAGCAGCACGGTCTGCGGCTCGTCGTTCAAGGCCTCGCGGATGCGCTCCATCTGCTCCTGACTGGTCAGGCGGTACAGCGGCATGATCGGGCGCGCGGCGGCGGGCACCCGGGCGCGGACGGTTTCGCCCGCCCGGCCGGACACCCCGCGCAGGGGTACGTCCTCGTCCGCCCTTTTCGCGCGCAGAATCAGCGCGTCCTCGGGCAAAAGCTCCCGCGTCAGCGCCAGCTTGCCCGGCGCGACCAGCTGCCCCACCGGCACGCCCTGGTGATTCGGGCGCTCCCGGCTCATCAGCTCCCGGTCGATAAGCCCCGGGCCGTAGCCGCGCGTGAAGCCGCCGCGGTTGAATACCTGCATCAGCTCCTCGCGGGTTTCCTCGTCGGGGGCGTAGTCGCCGTAGGCCTCCAGCAGGTCGAGCGCCCGGCGATAGGCCGAGGTGACCGCGTAGACGTACTCCGGCCGCTTGAGCCGCCCCTCCAGCTTGAGAGAGGCGATTCCCGCCTCGCGCAGCCGCACGAGCGAGTCCAGCGTCATCAGATCCTTCGTGGACAGCAGGTAGCCCTGCGCGCGCACCGCCCCCTCCAGATGGTAGGGCAGGCGGCAGGGCTGGGCGCACTGGCCCCGATTGCCGCTGCGGCCGCCGACAAGGCTGGAAAACAGGCACTGCCCCGAGCAGCTCACGCACAGCGCGCCGTGGCCGAACACCTCGACCTCGATGCCCGTGTCCGCGCACTCGGCGATTTCCTCCAGGCTCATCTCCCGCGCCAGCACAGCGCGCGAAAAGCCCGCGTCCAGCGCGAACTGCGCGCCCTGGGCGTTGTGTATGGCCATCTGCGTGCTGGCGTGCAGGCTCAGCGAGGGCAGCAGCCTGTGAAGCCGCGCCGCCACGCCCAGATCCTGCACGATCGCCGCGTCCACGCCGCAATGCGCCAGCTGTTCGGCCACGTCGTCCACCAGATTCATTTCGCTTTCCTTGACCACCGTGTTGACGGTCACATGAATGCGCACGTCCCGCTCGTGGGCGTATTCGGTCGCCCAGGCGAGCGTCTCCCGGTCAAAATTGCCCGCGCCGGCGCGCGCGTTGAGCGCAGTCGCGCCCAGGTAGACCGCGTTCGCCCCGGCCTTAACCGCCGCCAGAAACGCCTCTTTTTCGCCCGCGGGGGCCAGCAGCTCGATGCTCATCGGCCGGTCTCCCCCATCAGGCGGTCGATCTCCAGCCGCGCCTGATCCAGCTCCCGGCGCAGGCGGGTGTTCTCGTCCTGCGCCTTGAACGCGTCGTCGGCCAGCGTAATCGCCGCCAGCACCGCCGCGTCCGCGGCCGGCAGCCGCGTGGCCAGCGTCAGCTCGCCGATCTTGCGATCCACATACGCGGCGACCCGGCGCACATACGCCTCCGAATCGCTGCTGGTCATATTGTAGTCCTTTCCGGCAACCCGGATGGTGACTCGCTTCTTTTCCATGCTGTTCTCCTCGATCGGTGCCTTTCCAACCATTATATCATACCCCAAAACGCGCCGCAAGCGCCTTGCGGCATATGAAAGCCCGCCGTGCCGCATTCGGGGGATTGCGCCTGTTATTTGCGTTTTCCGCGCGGATCAAGGCGCTTTCCGGGAGGGGTCTTCATCGTTCTCCGTCTCATCAACGTTTCCTCGATTCCTGTCCAACGCCGCATTCGGGGTACTGCGTCAGTTCACTAAACTAGTCTGGTGGATCAAAGTGCTTTTCGTGAGGGGTTTGGGGAGAGGCTTTTCTCAGAAAAGCCGTCTCCCCAACGTCCCCCCCCGGCGTTCCTATCTCAGCCGCCCCTCCCGCCAGTGCCTGCGGCAGAGACTGACGTAGCTTTCGTTGCCGCCGAGCAGGATCTGCTGGCCGTCCTTGACGACGCGGCCGTCGTGTATGCGGGCGTTGCAGGTGGCCTTGCGGCCGCACCAGCAGACGGTCTTGATTTCCTCGATGGCGTCTGCCCAGGCCAGCAGCCACATGCTGCCTTCGAACAGGTTGCCGCGGAAGTCGGCGCGCAGGCCGTAGGTGATGACCGGCACGTTCTGCTCGTCCACAATGCGCACCAGCCGCTCGACCTGCTCCTTGGTCAAGAACTGCGCCTCGTCCACGATCAGGCAGTCGTAGGCGGACACGTCGATTGTATCCAGATCCTCGACATACTCGCAGGGCGCGCTCAGGCCGCTGCGCGAGCGGACGGTCTTCTCGCCGTCGCGCGTTTCGAGCTTCGGCTTGAGCATGAGCGCCCTCTGGCCGCGCTCGTGATAGTTGTACCGCACCATGATGGCGTTCGCCGTCTTGCTCGAACCCATCGCTCCGTATCGAAAGTATAGCTTTGCCACGCCTTGTTCCGCCTTTCCGATTCATACCGATCCGACCCTATTATACACGCTGCGGGCGGCCAGGTCAAGCGCCCGCGGCCGGACGGAGGGCGCTGAAATCTCCGAAAATCGGCGCGCGCCGCAAAAGCGCCCTGCTCCCTGGGGCGGTGAAGGAAGAAATAACTGTAAAACAGAAAGTGTATTTTGCACAAATATTGCGCGAGAACCAAAAAAACATTGACGCGAATTTGCACATATGATAGCATATAAATGTAAAAAAGAGATAAACGGACGGGATGCTCAAAAGGAGGAAATGCGATTGAAGGATCTGTACAGGAAGGTATTTACGGCTGAAGGCGTTTTGTGGATGGCGGGGAGCTTTCTCGCCAGCGCGCTGGAGGCGGTCTATCCGCTGGTCTACGCCGAGTGGATGCGGCGCGTCATCTCCGCGATTCAGTCGGGCGCGGCCTGGAACGGGCGCCTTCTGGCGGCGGGGCCGGTGCTGCTGCTGATTCAGCTGGGACTGATCTGGAACTGCGGCCTGTACAGGGCGAGCCACGGCAAGTGGTTTCTGGTGCGCCTGCGCGAGGCCTTCTTTGACAAGCTGGGCAGCGTTTCGCCCGAGTACCTGAACGCCTGCTCCGCGGGCGAGGTGATCACGCTGCAGCGCGCAGACCTTGCCGCCATTTCGAAGTTCTATACGACCGATCTGCAGCGCCTGGCGCAGATTGTGATTTCGTTTGTGAGCGCGATCGGCTACTTTTCCTCCATCAACCCGGTCTTCATCCCGGCGTGCGTGCTGCCCGCGCTGGCCTGCTTCTTCCTGGTGGGGAGGGTGCGCCGCCGTCAGCTCGACGTGCGCCGGGCGGAGGCGGCCGTGTCCGACCGGCTGACCTCGCTGTATGAGGACGTGTCGCTCGGCTATGGCGACATCAAGCAGAACGCCGCCGAGGAGACCTTCCTGAAAAAGGGCGGGGAGTGCTTTGAGGAGAACATGCAGGTGGGGCAGCAGGTGCGCAGGTATGATCAGCTCGTCTTCTTCCTGTCGATGCTCTCGCACAGCCTCTCGTCGGTGCTGATTCTGGCAAGCGGCATACTGTTCGCGCATCAGGGGCTGGTCGACGTGGGCGCGGTGGTGGCGGCGTACAATATCTTCTATATGATTGCCAATCCCATCCGCAACTTCTCGCGCAACCTCGCGTGCTTCCAGAAGCTGCGCGTGGCGGCAGAGCGCGTCGGCAGGCTGTTCGAGCTGCCGGACGAGCACGCGGGCGGACAGGACGAGGCGCCTGAAGCCGCCTGCCCGCTGCGCGTGCGCATCGAGTCGTATACCTATCCGTCCGGCTTCACGCTGCCGAAGGTCAGCTTTGAGGCTGCCCGGGGCACGCATCTGGCGATCGTGGGCCGAAGCGGCTGCGGCAAGAGCACGCTGGCAAAGCTGCTGCTCGGCTATTCGGAAAACTATCAGGGAGAAATCGTCTGGTTCGGCCGGGAGCTGAAGGACTGGTCGCTGCAGGCGCTGCGCGCGCGGGTTCGCTATGTGGCCAACGACTTCTGGGTGCCCGAAATGACCGTGCGGGAATACCTGTGCGGCGAAGCAGAACAGGAGAGCCGGATGGAGGAGGCGCTGCGGGCGGTCGAGCTGTGGGATGAGCTGCAGGAGCAGGCTGAGCGCACCGAGACCTGCCTGAAGAACAACGCGGGCAACCTTTCCGGCGGACAGCGGCAGAGGCTGCTGCTGGCGCGGGCGATACTGGACGGGGGCGACGTGTTCGTGCTGGACGAGATGCTCTCCGCGATGGACCTGAACCAGGCGCGGCGCATCCTGAAGAACCTGCGCGCGTACTGCCCGACGGTGATTCAGATCACGCACCTCGCGGCGTTTGCCCGGGAGGCGGATCAGGTGCTGATGCTCCGCGCGGAGGAGCCGGCGGTTCTGGGCAGTCACGACAGCCTGACGCGCGGCAATGAAGCCTATCGCGACCTGCTGGCTCATGCGGCGGAAAAGGAGGAAATCGTATGCTGAAGGACATGCTGAACTATGTGCGCGAGCTGTCTTCGCGCAGAAAGTACCTGCTGATGATCGGCGTGTACATGCTGCTTACGCTGGTCGTCCGGCTGCTTTCCTTCTTTTCGTTCTACATTCTGGGCGACGTGAGCCGGTTTTCGCTGAAGGCGCTGGCGCTGATTCTGGGCGGCATGACGGCACTGGAGATTCTGTCGCAGGTTATCGCCTACTTTTCCGGCCTGATCGAGGGTAAGGTCATTACCCAGACCAGCCGGTCGCTGCAGAACCGGATTCTTTCGCGCCTGCTGCACGCCCGGCCGGGTCAGGTCTCGCAGATCACGGGCGCGGAAATCCAGACAACGCTTCAGGAGGCGCTGCCCGCGTATACGGAGTTCGCCTCGGCGCTGAGTAACTTCGCCATACTGTTTCCGGCCGGACTGGTCGTCACGGTGCTGTGCTTCGCGCTCGACTGGCGGCTGTTCATCCTGTCGATCGGCCTGTGCGTGCTCGAATCCGTGCTCTCCCGGAAGGTGCAGAAGGTCAAGGTCAAGCGGCGCGGCGTCTATATGGAAGCGCTGACGCGCGCCACGGCGACGCTGCTGGACGGCATTCACGCGGCGCTCTCGATGCGCTGGCTGCCCTCGCTGAGCCGGCAGATGACCGGCCGGTACAAAAAAGCCCTGAACGAATCCGCAGACGCCGAAAAGAGCGAAAAGCTCACCGGTACGCTGGCTTCGCTGCTGGAAAAGGGCGTTTCCGTCGCGGGTGAAGTCAGCTTCCTGGCGCTGGGCGCCTGGCTGATCTCTCGGGGAAGCACCTCGCTTGGCGTGTTTCTGGCGCTGTATTCCGTCCGGACGTCGCTGATCGACGTGTTTGTGCTGTACACGAGCCTGCGCGGCAGCTATCTCGAGTTCGAGGTGAACAGGCAGCGCGTGGCGCGCCTGCTGGAGCTGCAGCCCGAATCGCAGGACGTTGGCGGCGAATGCAGGCCAGACCTGAAGGCGGAAAACGCCCTGAGCCTGGAGCACGTGTCGTTTGCCTATGACGCGGGGCATCCGGTGCTCCGGGATCTCTCCTTCGCACTGAAGACGGGCAGCTGTACTCGCCTCTTTGGCAGGAGCGGGCAGGGAAAAACCACCGTGTATTCGCTGCTGAGCGGCATGCAGGAGCCGGATGAGGGAGAAATCCGCTGCTTCGGCGCGCCGGTCTCCGCGCTGCTGAGAAGGGAGCTGCGCAGCCTGGTCACGTACATGTCGCAGCGATTCTACCTGTTCCACGGCACGATCGCGGACAATATCCGCCTCGGCAATCCCACTGCGAGCGACGAAATCGTCCGGCGCGCCGCGCGCACGGCGCAGCTCGAGGACTGGATTGCCTCGCTGCCGGAGGGTTACGACACCGTGCTTCAGAACAACGCCTCCACCCTCTCCGCGGGACAGCGCCAGCGGCTTATGATCGCGCGTGCGCTGGTCGCTGACCATCCGATCTGGCTCATGGACGAGGTCACCGCCTCGCTGGACGCGCAGACCGCGCAGGAGCTTGAAAAGACGCTGCTGCCGCTGGTGAAGCAGCGGACGGTGCTGTACTCGTCGCACAAGGAGGACGGCCTGCTTCGTCCCGAGCGGACGATTGCGCTGTAAGCGCCCGGCTTTTCGAAAAAATGAACGGGGAGCCTTTTACGCGCCCTCGGAAGGCACGTTTGTCAAGGCTCACGAAGAATACGAGTCCGGCTGCGCGCGCGAAGGGCTGAACGCCCAGTATGTCCCGGCTGAGGCGGTACAGTCCGTAAATCAGCCCCAGCTCGTCGCCCGCGGCGATCTCCACGCGGCCCTCCCGCGCGCAGATCCGGTACTGCTCCTCCGGCAGCGCCTCCCGCACGAGGACGACGTCCGCACCCTCGTGCGCGCCGGGGCGGCAGGTCTTTTCGATGTCGCGCAGCAGGCTCTCGCACGCGCGCCTGACGCCGCCCGCCGCCGGAATGGGCGATATGCGGCTCGCCGATGTAATCGTCATCTCTGAAGCGCCTCCTTTATGATTCGACGGCTTCCTCGCCGCGCGCGCCGCCTTCCCTGTGCGCCGCGCCCTCCTGCCGGTACTGCATCGGGGTCATGCCCGTGTGCGCCTTAAACCGGCGGTTGAAGCTGGATATGTCGTAGTAGCCGCATTCGACGGCGATGTCCTTGACCGGCAGCGCCGTGGCCAGCAGCATCTCCTTGGCCAGCAGGATACGCCTCCGCGTGATCATTTCCAGCGGCGTCTGGCGGTAGGCGCGCTTGAACTCGACGGACAGCCTGGAATCGCTCATGCCGGCGCGCTCCGCGATGGAGGAAACCGACAGATCGGGATTGGTGAAATCGGACGCGATCCAGTCCCGCGCCTGGCGGATGGAATCGGGAACCGCGTCCTGCTCCTCGTCGATCACGCTCTTGGCCAGCAGGTCGTTGCAGACCCTGTGCAGCATGGCGTCCAGGTCGTCGAGCGAAAGGCAGTCTCCCAGCTGGAAGAGGTCGTAGACCGTTTCCTCCTGCCCCAGCTGCGCCGCCGCGCCGGAAATGGCGTTGAAGATGTCGTTGTACAGGCATCGGAAATCGAAGAGACTGATGCCCGCGCCGCGCATCGCCCGCTCGATCGCGCTCAGGGCGGTGGAAACCTCGGCGGCGTCCTGATTGCGAAGCGCCTGCTTCAGCCGGTCGGCCAGCTTTTCGGTCGCCCGCACCTCCGAGGTCGGGCGGATGGTTTCCTCAAACATGATCACGCGCGCGTTGCCCCGCACAAACCGCATCTCGAAGGCGCTGTCCGCCTCCAGGTAGGCGCGCTGTCCCTCGCTGTAGTCGCCGTGCGCCCGCGACAGGGCGACGGTCAGGCCGGGGCAGAGTATGCGCAGTCCCTCCAGGCGGCGCTGCATGAAGCTCAGAAGCGCGTCCTCGGTCTGCGCGAAGGCCAGCAGCACGGCCTTGCGGCCGGCCGTCAGCACGCGCACGGCGCCGGTCACGCATTCGTCGAAATGGCGATCCAGCCGCTGCGGGGAAAGGTCGTAGCCCGAGGAGGGCGGAATCGCCACGACCCCGACCATGAAGCGCGGGAAGTCCACGTTCAGCCGCGCGTCCTCGGCTGCGGCCAGGAAATCCTCCCGGCTCCTGAAGCCGCCCGTCAGAAAGCGGCGCGCAAAATCGCTCTTTTTGAACAGCCGCATGTCCTCCATCTGACCGGCCAGCTGCTGATTGCGGTCGATCATCTGCTGTATGCTGTCGCGAATCTCCACCAGCTCGTTGCCCGTAGGCCGCGTGTCCGTGAGCATGTCGCGGATGAGGTAGATCGGCTTGAGGCGCGAGCGCACGACGCGCGCGATCAGCGCCAGGCACAGCGCGGCGACGACCGCCGAGACGAGCAGCAGCGCCTGCGCCGAGGCCGAAACCGTAATCATGCGCTCGCTGTCGGCGATGATCGCGGCATAGCCGTAGGAAAACATGGAGCCGGGCATTTTGAGCAGCTGATAGCCCGCGCCGTTCCAGAAGAAGGAGACGCGATCCTCGTCCAGCGACTTGAGCGCCTCCGCGACGACCTCGTCGGGAATGCCGGCGGGATTGTGCCCGACCAGCGTGCCGTCGTCCGAAAGGATCAGCGCGCTCGCGGCGTTTGGCATCGCGGCCTGAAACCAGTGCGCGACCGTGTCGTGCGAGACCAGGAAGAGCAGCGAGCCCACCCGGCTGCCGCCCTCCAGCTGGACGGGCGCAAACACGGACAGCATCCTCTGCTCCGGGCGAATGCGGGCGATTGAAAAGCCGCCCACCGTCTTTTCGGGCCAGACCTCCAGCGCGGTGACGCCGCCCAGCGCCGCCTTGAGCTCGGCGGGCGAAACGCCCTCGATGGTCAGGCCGTCCCTGAGCATGGTGTCGATCAGATTGCCGCCGTCCGGATAATAGATATACGGATCGCCCGTAAACCAGAGGAAGATCCTTTCAATCTCGTCGTGCGTGGCGCGATAGGTCACCAGCCGCCGGGAATACTGCAGCATCCGCTCCGGCTCCTGCTGATGGTCAAACGGAACCAGGCCGTCGTTGACCGCCGCCTGGCAGGAAATCGCCACCATGTCGGCGAGCAGGTTTTCGGTCTGATCGCGGACGACCCTGAGCCCGTTGCGGTAGCTTTCCAGCAGGCTGGCCGAATGAAAGGCGTAAAAGCTCTGATAGACATAGATCAGCAGCAGGCTCATGGCCGCCAGCATGACCAGCACATAGGATATAAAGTACCGCCACTGGAGGGAAATTGAACGTCCGTTGCGCGCCATTCGCTTCATCTCCTCATCCTGCGGCGCATATTTCGTCTTTCGAGCGGAATATGCGCCGCGCTGATAGGAGAATTATACCATTTTATTTACCACATTTCAACGTGCAATTGTTCACCTGCTCCAGTGGAATTCATCCTCAGTTCGCGTTGGCCTCCAGGTAGCGGTCGTAGGCGGTCTGCAGGATGCTCAGATAGCCGTCCAGCTGGATGTTGTCGAGCGTCTTGAGGTAGGTGTTCCAGCCGTCGTCGGTCACGCCCTTGACGATAAAGCCGGCGATGGCCTCGCGCGCATACTTGTCCACGTCGGCGAAGCGCAGATCCATCTCGACCGATTCCTCGACGGTGTAGGTGACCAGCTTGGTCAGCGTCTGCCAGGAGTTCTTCTCGATCACGCCGGCCTTGGTGTATTCGGCGCAGTAGTCGCTCTTCTCGATGCGGTGCGGGGGCATGTTCACGGCCGCGAAATATGCCTCGCCGCTGCAGTAGTACATGGAGGACTGGCCGGGAACGGTGCGGGTGCCGTCGGACATCGGGAAGATATCCACCTTGCCGTCTTCGTCGTAATCCCAGAAATCGCCGCGCATGCCGTTATAGCCGTTGATCATGTTTTCCCACTCGAGCTGCGTGTCCAGCCACTTGCAGGCGGCCTCGACGTCCTCGCAGCCCACCGTGAGGGCCGCGCCGAAGGTGGGCACCTCGAGGTAGTAGCTCAGCTTGGCGGAATAGCCGTCCGCCGAGAAGGGCATCAGGCAGACGTACTGGGAATAGATGGCCTCGTCCGTGCCCATGGCCGACATGCGCCAGCGCCAGGTCGAGCCGATCGTGCCGGCGTTGATCTTCGCCTCGGCGGAGTTGGTGTCCTGCGTCACCGCCTCGACGTCGATCATGCCGTCGGCATACCAGCGGTGGATGGTCTCGAGCGCCTCGCGCATCGCGTCGCTCTTGAGCCAGGAGTAGATGTTGCCGTCGTCGTCAATGCTGACGAAGCGCTCGTTGTAGGGGATGCCCCAGAAGGAGAGCAGGTGCAGCACGCCGTCCACCATGGGGGTCATCGGGCCGCCGAAGGGGATCTCGTTGGAGGGATTGCCGTCGCCGTCGGCGTCCTTGTCGCGGAAGGCGATCAGCGCCTGTTCAAACTCCTCAATCGTCCCGGGAACGTCCAGACCCAGACGATCCAGCCACTGCTTGTTGATGAAGAGGTGGGATTCCGTGTTGATGTTCTGCGGGATCAGCCAGCCGATCTGATACACGTGGCCGTTGGAGGAGGTCAGGGAGGAGGCGAGCGCCGGGTCGGCGTCCAGCAGCGCCTTGTAGTTGGGCATGTACTTCTCGATGGACTCCTCGAGCGGGAGAAGCACCTCTTCGTCCACGCCGTACATCTCCAGGTCGATGCCGCCGTGCATGATGATGTCCGGATAGTTTCCGGAGGCGAGCACCAGGTTCAGCTTGGTGGACCAGTCGGCGCCCTTGACCTGGTTGAAGTTGGCCTTCACGCCGCTCTGGACGGTGATGCCGTTGTCCGGGTCGTTGTAGTAGGGCATCTCGGCGAAGTTCAGCTCGTCGATGTCGCGGTACCAGACCATGACGTCGATTTCCCGAACGTCGGCCGCGAAGGCCGGGAGCACTGCGCTGAAGGTCAACAGCGCCGCCAGAAGGATGGTTACGAGCTTTTTCATGGGATTTACCTCCTTTTATTTTCAGGGGAAGCCCTCCCCCTGATTGCCGTGTTGTCCGGGGCGCGCCTCAGCCCTTGATGGAGCCGACCATCACGCCCTTGGCGAAGAACCTCTGCATGACCAGGTAGAGCGCCACGGCGGGCACCGTGGAGACGACGATCACGCAGTACTTGGCGATCTGCGCCCTGTTGAGCAGATCCGCGTCCTGCTCGGCCGAGTCGCCGACCAGGCTCATCAGCAGCTCCCTCGAGCTTTCAAGCGAGGCCAGGATCTCCTTGAGGATGGTCTGCAGCGGCAGAAGCGAGCGGGTCTGTATGTAGAGCAGGCCGGTCCAGAAGTCGTTCCACTTCGAGACGCCGTAATAGACCGAGAGCACGCCGATGATCGTGCCCGAGAGCGGAAGCACAATGTGGGCGAAGTAGCGCAGCTGCGAGGCTCCGTCCAGCATGGCCGCCTCATACAGCGCCTCGGGAATGGTCGTGCGGATGTAGGTTCTGGCCAGCATGACGTTCCACACGGAGACGCAGCCCATCAGGATGCAGATCCACATGCTGTCCAGCAGCCCCACCGTGCGCACCGTCAAAAACGTGGGAATCGTGCCGCCGTTAAAGAACATCGTGAAGGTGAACAGGAAGGCGATCAGCTTCTGCCCGGGAAACTTGCGCGACAGCGAGAAGGCCGCGCCCATCGTCACGATCAGGCTCAGCAGCGTGCCCGAGACGGTGTAGATGATCGAGTTGAGATAGGAGCGCCAGATCTCCCTGTTCTGCACCACGGCGTTGTAGCCGGTCAGCGTAAAGCTGCGGGGATAGAGCGTGACCTGTCCGGTCGTGACCAGGTTGGCGTTGGACACCGAGCAGATCAGCACCAGATACAGCGGATAAAGCGTCATCAGAAGCGTGAGTACAACCAGGATCAGAACGACCGCGTTGAACGCCCGATCCGCCGGGATTTCCTTCTGCCGGGTATGCGCGCGTCCCTTCGTTGTTGCCTGCATGGAAAAATCTCTCCCTTCGCATGATTTTCAGACGTTTGTCAGAACAGCGTTTCCCCGTGCATTTTGCCGGAGATGGCGTTAGTCGAGAGCACCAGCGCGAAACTGATGACGTTGACCATCCGTCCGATGGCCGCCGTGTAGGAGAACTGGCCCTTGCCGATGCCCATGGTGTACACATAGGTGCCGATGATGTCGGAGGCGGCGGTGTTTCCCGCCGTCTGCAGCAGCAGCGTTTTCTGCGTCGCGGAGGAGAGCAGCGAGCCGCAGCTGAGTATCAGCATCATGGTCGCCGTGGGCAGGATCTGCGGCACGTCGATGTAGCGTACCTTCTGCCATTTGTTCGCGCCGTCGATGGTCGCCGCCTCGTACAGCGCGGGATCGACGCCCGCCAGCGCGGCGATGTAGAGGATCGAGCTCCAGCCGGTTTCCTGCCAGATCCTGGAAAAGATGTACACCGGCCTGAACCAGCTCGCCTCGTTGAGGAAGTAGATCGACTTGAAGCCCATGGCGTTGAGCGCGTGATTGACGATGCCGTTCGTCGGGGACAGGAAAATGTAGAGCATGCCCGCCATGACGACCGTGGAGATGAAGTGCGGCACATAGATCGCCGTCTGCGTGAACTTCTTCAGATGCGGCTGGCGGATGCTGTTGACGATGACCGCCAGGAAGATCGGCATCGGAAAGGAAAACAGAAGGCAGAACAGATTCAGCAGCAGCGTGTTGGAGATCAGCCGCCCGCAGTAGTAGGAGCTGAAGAAGGTTCTGAAGTGCTTCAGACCGACCCACTGACTGCCCATGATTCCCTTCGTGACCTTATCGTCGCGAAAGGCATCTGTACGCCGTACATCGGCATATAATGGAAGATGACAAGGTACACAAGCGCCGGAAGCGCCAGTGCGTACAGCCAGCCGTTGTCTTTGACGGAGCGCAGCCATCTGTTCAGGCGGCGCCTCGCGCTCGGCCGGGGGTTTTGCGCGTAAAACCATGCGAAAATTTCTGCAAAGTCGCCGTGAGGGGGCGTTCCGGGCAAAAAAAACCGCCCGATCCGCGCAAGGGGCAGATCGGGCGGGCCGCGCCGGCAGCGGCGCTCCTCAGGGGCGGATAGTTCAGGCGCCGCCGCACAATTCAGCGGCGCGTCGGGCGAGGCCTTTTTCGCCGGCGACTGCCTCATTTGTGCGGTGTCGCCTGAAAAGAACGTTTGCTTCTCCGGCCGTCTCACGGACGCCCGCGTCAGAATTCGACGCCCAGCTCGGACAGCTCCTTCTTCAGCGCCGCCATCCTGTCCGCGTCGAACGCCCTGGCCGGATAGCAGGCGTCGCCCACGTCAAAGCCCTTGAGCCGCAGCGCGGCCTTGGTGGCGCGGATGGCGCCGAACTGCGAATGGCGGATCAGCGCGTCGATGACGCGGTTGATTTTGTACTGGCAGGCCTGCGCGGTCGCCAGATCGCCGGCGGTATAGGCGTCGTAGAGCCGGACGAACCACTCGGGCATGACGTTGTAGGTGGTGCCGATGCCGCCGTCCGCGCCCATGACCAGGCCGCACAGCAGCGTCTCGTCGGGGCCGTTGATCAGGTTGATGTCGCCGCCGTTGACCTCCCTGGTCTTGCGCATCTCAAAATAGTCGTGAATCGTGAACTTCACGCCGATGACGTTGGGAATCTCGATCAGGCGGGACATGAGCCGGGGAAAGCTGTCCACGCCCATCGCCTCGGTGGCGTAGACCAGCACGGGCTTGTCGGTGTTGTCGGAGATGAGCCTGTAGTAATCGACCAGCTCGTCCTCGTTATAGCGGAAGGAATAGGTGGGCGCGAGCGACGAAAGCGCGTCCACGCCGATTTCGGTTGCGTGCCTGACCAGCGCGAGCGTGTCGAGGATGTTGGGCGCGCCGATGTGATCGATGATCGCGCCGCGGCCCCCGGCGGCCTCGACGGCGGCCTCGGCCATCTCCATCCGGGTGGAGCGCATCAGCGCCGGGCCTTCGCCGGTGCTGCCGCAGATGTAAAAGCCCTTCATGCCGGCGGACAGCTGCCAGTCCATCAGGCTCTTCACAGTCGCCCTCCTGACATGGCCCTCCGCGTCGAACGGGGTCACAAGGGCGGGCATAACGCCGGTAAAACGGATGTTTTTCATCATTCATTCCTCCTGCAATTCTCCTGTCCCCCGACAGGCTTTTTTCCGGTCTGCGGACGGCTCCCCGCTCGTCCTTTCTCTTCCTTATTTTATCGCAGGCACCGGCTCGCGTCAACCGCAAGTTTGCTCACGCCGGCCGCGCCTTCGCGGCAGGGAAGGGAAAATAAAGAGCAAAACGGATATTCGTGTAAAATTCCCGTCCCCGCTTGACAACGCGCGAGGCGGACGCTATAATGAAACTGAACGGTGTTCAGTTTGGAGATGGGTGTATGAATACGATTGTCACGTCCAGGGAGGAGATCCTCAGGGCCAGCCGGGAGCTGATCAAGCGGCAGGGATGGTCCGCGGTCAGCATTCGCTCTGTCGCGGCGGCCTGCGGGGTGTCGTCCGGCTCGATCTACAACTATTTCGATTCCAAGGCGGAGCTGGTTGCGGAGACGGTGGAGAGCGTATGGCGCGAGATCTTTCAGCGCCCGCAGGACGCCGCCGTGTTTCAGGACATTCAGGCCTGCGTCGCGTGGGCGTACCGGCGGATGGCCTACGGCTGCGAGCGGTATCCCGGCTTTTTTACCCTTCATTCCCTGGGCTTCATCGGGGAGGATCAATCCGACGGGAAACGGCGCATGCATAAGACCTGGCGGCACATTCAGGACGGACTGTGCTTCGTCCTGAAGCGCGATCCCAGGATTCGGGCGGACGCCTTCACGGAGCAGTTCACGCCGGAGAAATTCGCGGGAATACTGTTTTCCCTCATGTTCTGCGCGCTGCTGCGGCAGGACTACGACCCGTCCGCCGTGCTGGAGCTCATTCGCAGAACCCTTTACTGAAATTCCCATTCACCTGTGGGAATTTTTCGCGAGGCAAATTGAACACTGTTCATCGGAAAGGAGGGAGAGCATGAAAGCGAAAGGAAATGCGCCGCCTCCCCGCGCGGCGGGCGGTACGCGCCCATAGCCTTCGCCGCGCCTCCATGGCGCGAGATCAATCAAACGAAAAGGAGAATGACTGATGCAGGCAATTGTTGAAACCCTCTTTGACGCGCTCTATCTGGCGTCTGTTATCACCATCGGCGTCCGGATGATTCGAAACAGCCGGGGGAACGCGCAGTTCCGGCTGTTCGGCCTGATGGCGGTGGTGCTGGGAGCGGGAGACGCCTTCCACCTGGTTCCCCGCGCGCTGGCACTGTGTACCACGGGCCTTGAAAGCTATACCGCTGCGCTGGGCCTTGGCAAGTGGATCACCTCGGTCACCATGACCGTCTTTTACGTGCTGCTCTACTACGTCTGGCGGCAGCGCTACCAGGTCAGGGGACAGGCCGGCCTGACCGCCGCCGTGTACGCCCTGTCCGCCGCGCGAATCGCCCTGTGCATGATGCCGCAGAATCAGTGGCTGAGCGCCGACTCGCCGCTCGCCTGGGGCGTTTACCGCAACATCCCCTTTGCGCTAATGGGCCTGCTGATCATCGTGCTGTTCTATCGCAGCGCCAGGGCGCATGAGGACCGGGCGTTCCGCTGGATGTAGCTAACCATCGTGCTGAGCTTTGGCTTCTATATCCCGGTTGTGCTGTGGGCGGACGCCGTTCCCTTCATCGGGATGCTGATGATCCCCAAGACCTGCGCCTATGTGTGGACGGTGCTGATCGGCTACCGCGCAATGAAAAAGGAATGCAGGTAAACAGCGGCGGCTCATCTGCCCGCAAAAACCGACGCGTTAAAAGCGCCGGTTTTTGCGCTCATACGGCTCGAAACGCGCCGCCCGCGCCGCGCAGATGCGCTCAGAAGGCGGGGAGCGGAACATGAAGAGTGTGTAATGATTGACTAAATTCGCGATATCCTCTTCCATTTTCGCGAGAGTGTGGTATAATGGTAAAGAGTATTATTAGGCACACTGAAGGATTGTGCGCAAAAGCGGCGCACGCCTGCAGAAAAACCAATATGGAGTGTGAGGTGCTGAAGATGGCACGCAACGCAAAGGATGTGGAACGCGAGTGCGGTCAGTTCCTGGAAAGACTGGAACGGCAGTATGAACGGACAGAGGATCAGCAGCGTCGCAGCAAGACGACCAGCGCAACGGTGACCGCGCGCATGGGCGAGGAGCCGGACGCGCAAAAGGAAGCGCCGAAGGCCCGGGCGGAAGCGATTGCCCAGGAAAAGGCACCCCGCAAGCCGGAAATCCCCCAACAGGAGGCGCCGAAGGAGGAAACGGGCACGCCGAAAGAGGCGGCTGCGGAGTCTGCGGCGGAACCGGCTGAGGAAAAGCGCATCGACGCACCGGATCAGCCGGAAGAGGCGCCCGCGGACGAGGCGTACGAGGAAGCGTACAAAGAGTCGTATGATGAGGCGTATAACGAGTCATATGACGAGGCATATGACGAGGCATATAAAGAAGCCGGCGAGGATGAGGACGAAGGCGAGGAGGAGGCCGGGCCTGATTTCGCACAGGCGATGAAGGAAAACCTGGCGAAGGCGGGCGGTCTGCTCTCTGCGCTGGGCGCGAGGGTTAAGTCGGGCTCCAGAAAGCTGGCCTCCAGACTGCGCCGCGAGGATTCGATCGAGGAAGAGGACTTCGACGAGTACGAGGAGCCGCTCAGCGAGCCGGAGAAGGGCGAGGAAATACCGGACGCGCAGCCTGAAGCGGCGAAGGAAGTCCCGGATGCGCCGATAGAGCCGGAAAAGGGCGAGGAGATTGCCGACGCGCAGCCTGAGCCTGAAAAAGCGGCAGAGCGTCCGGACGCGCAGCCTGAAAGGGCAGAGGAAGCCGCGGACGCGCCTGCGGACGTCGCGCCGGTCGACTCCCCCGCGGCGGCCGGTCTGACGCTTGAAACGCCCTTTGAGCCCGAAGAGGAAGAGGAAGAATTCGAGGAGGACGCGCCCAGGGCGAACCTGCTCTCCGGCCTCAAGTCGCTCTTCACCCGCAGGAAGAAAAAGGCCGGGGAGGACGAAGCGGACGACGAGGAAGACGAAGATGGCGAGGAAGACGGCGAATACGACGAGTCTGAAGAGGAATACGAGGACGACGAGGAGGCCGACGAGGAGGAAATCGAAGAGGACGACGAGGAATATGAGGAAGACGAGCCGTCCGACGGTTTCAAGGGCCGCCTGAGGTCGCTCTTCGGCCGCAAAAAGGTCAAGGACGAGGACGACGAAGAGCAAGAAGACGACGACGAAGACGAGGAAGACGAGCCCGCCGACGCGCCCGCTGCGCCGATCAATCATAAGAAGGAAAGGACAATGAACATGGAAGACAATCAGAAGTCCCTGAGCGAACTGCTGGCGGAGGGTATGAGCGATACGCCTTCCCTGTCCAGGCGAGAGCGCCGCGCGCTGAACGCTGCCGGTGATACCGAAAAGAAAAACGCCGCCAAGGGCGTGGCGGACGATCTGGAGATGAACCTTTCCGAGCGTTCCGTGGAGGAGGAGCCGACCGTCGAGTTCCACCCGGTGCACAAGACCGCCAGAAAGCCGCTGGACGATCTGGACTATGCGGACGACGAGGACGAGGACGATGAGGAAGAGGAGCAGCCCAAAAAGCGCAGGGAAAAGGCAAAGGCCGAGAAGAAAGAGAAAAAGAAGCGCCGCGTGATCGAGGACGACGAGGATGACGACGACGATTACGACGATTACGACGACGAGGACGACTACGACGAGGATGACGAGGACGAAGACGAGGACGACGACGAGGACGAAGAGGACGACGAGGAAGAAGGAAGCAGCTTCATCAAGCGCCTGCTCGGCTTCTTCAAGGGCCTGCTCGCCGTGGCGCTGATCGTGCTGCTGGCGATCTTCGTGCTGCGCCTGCTCGAGGCCAGCGGCCGCGTGTCGCTCGACTGGCTCAGAAACGGCGTGGGCGAGCGCCTGTCCTTTATCAACACCGTCTTCCCCAAGCCCTGAGCGCCTCTGAACAAGGAGACTGAAGCCTTATGAGCAAGAAGACGAAAAAAAAGAACGCCAGGATTCGGCGCATACTGTTCGCGGTCATTGTGCTGGCGCTGGCTGCGGCAATCGGCTTTCTGCTCCTGGACGACCCGACGCTGGTGACAAAGGTCAACCCGTTCGTGACGGCGACTCCTTCGCCCAGCCCGACGCCCGAGCCCACCGCCACTCCGGAACCGACCGAGACGCCTGCGCCGACGGCCGAGCCCACTGCGGAGCCGACTGTGACGCCTGAGCCTCAGCCGCTTCAGGAGATCGACGAAAACGCCATTGCCAAGGCTCAAAAGCCGAACAATCTGGGCGTAAATACCGAAATCTACAACAAAAACGGCGAACGGCTGGCCGGCATGACCCAGGCGGAAGGCTCGCCGTTCGAAAACGGCATGTACTATACCGACCTGCAGGGCGTGACCACCTTCCGCGGCAATAATTTCCGCGACGGCGGCGCGTACGGCACGCTGCCTGCCGGAGCGGGCAGCCTGATGATCGCCTATTCGCTGGACGTGGGCTCCACGGGCCCCTATACCGGCGTCGGCTGGTCCTGTCAGCCCGCCATCGTGCGCTGGGACAGCGAGGCGCTCGAGCAGATGAACCTGTATGAGAGTAAGAAGTACGACGGCCTCGTCGAGGCGATCTGCCCCGCGCAGGACGGCAACATCTACTTCTTCGATCTCGCCGACGGCACCCCGACCCGCGACCCGATCTCGGTCGGCGCGCCGGTGAAGGGCAGCGTCACCCTTGATCCGCGCGGCCTGCCGCTTCTGTACGTCGGCCAGGGAACGGACAAGGTGGGCGGCGAGGAGATTGACTGCGGCATGCGCATCTTCAGCCTGGTGGACGGGTCGCTTCTGTACTTCCTGGACGGCCGCGACAGCCAGGCGACCAACGCCTGGTACGCCTGCGACAGCGCGCCGCTTCTGTACGGCGACACGCTGATCTGGCCCAGTGAAAACGGCCTGGTGTACCTGATCGAGCTCAACACGAACATCGAGGACGGCGCGGTGTCCATTTCCCCGCAGGTCAGCAAGTACGTCTACACCCGCGGCAAGGGAAAGCGAACCGGCATTGAGGGCGGCGCGGCGGCTTATAACCACTATGTTTACTTCGCCGACAACTCCGGCCTGATTACCTGCCTGGATCTTTACACCGCCAAGCCGGTCTGGTGCTTCAACGCCGGCGACGATACCGACGCCTCGATCGTGCTCGAAGAGGACGACAAGGGGAACGTCTATCTCTACACCTGCAACGAGCTGGATCAGAGCGGCAAGACCGGCAAGGTACAGCTGCGCTGCCTGGACGCCCTGCTGGGCGAAGAGATCTGGTGCCAGGAGGTCGCCGTGCGCGACAACCAGCTGGGCGGCTGCTTCGCGACCCCCGCCATCGGCAGGGGCAGCGTCGAGGACATGGTGTTCTTTACCGTGGCGCGCGGCGTGGAGGGCAACCTGCTGATCGCCTGCGAAAAGCGCACGGGCAACAAGGTCTGGACGCTGGACGTGGGCGGCTATGCCTGGTCTTCGCCCACGATCAGCTGCGATTCGGAAGGAAACGCACGGCTGTTCCAGGCGACGTCAGCCGGCATGCTGCACATGATCGATGCGTCGACCGGCACGATCCTGACCTCGATCGAGCTGGGCAGCAACATCGAGGGTTCTCCGGCGCTCTTTGACGATATGCTGGTGATCGGAACGCGCGGCGGGAAGATCTACGGCATTGAGATCGGCTGATTTCCGTACCATACGACCGTTCATCAGAAGCTGGTGAGCGGTCTTTTCAAAAAACGGACAAAAACAGACCGGGGTCTGCTCAAACCGGAAAACGGAGTCAAAACCGACGGCGGTCTGTTCTGCATAGCCCGGCTGAACGACCGCGAAAGGGACGGGCCGGGATTTCGGAACGCGCAAAGAACAGACCGAAGTCTGTATGCAAAAACTGAAAGGGAGAACGACATGAAGTACATTGTGGCGCTTGACCAGGGCACGACCAGCTCGCGCGCGGTGGTTTTCGACCAGGAGGGGCGCAAGGTCGCCGCGCATAACAACGAGTTTACGCAGTACTACCCGCAGCCCGGCTGGGTCGAGCACGATCCGGAGGACATCTATCAAAGCCAGGTGGACGCGCTGCGCCAGGCGGTGAGCCGGGCGGGAATCGACGTGTGCGACATCGAGGCAATCGGCCTGACCAACCAGCGCGAAACGACCGTGATCTGGGACCGGCAGACCGGCGAGGCGATCGGGCGCGCGATCGTCTGGCAGTGCAGGCGGACTGCGCCCATCGTGGAGCGGCTGAAGGAAAACGGCCTGTCCGCGCTGTTCCGCAGGAAGACCGGCCTGCTCATCGACGCGTATTTTTCCGGCACCAAGGCCATGTGGCTGCTCGACTCGACGCCGGGGGCGAGGGAGCGCGCCGAGAGGGGCGAGCTGTGCTTTGGCACGGTGGACACCTTCCTGACCTGGCGGCTGACCGGCGGAAAAAGCCACGTGACCGACGCGACCAACGCCTCGCGCACGCTGATGTTCAACATCCACACCCAGCAGTGGGACGACGAGCTGCTGGACATTCTGCAGATTCCGCGCGCCATGCTGCCCGAGGTGACCGATTCCTCGCAGGTCGTGGGCGTGATGGACAAGGAGATTCTGGGGCGCGAGATCCCGATTGCGGCACTGGCAGGCGATCAGCACGCGGCGCTGTACGGCCAGGCCTGCTTTGCGCCCGGCGCGGTCAAGAACACCTACGGCACCGGCTGCTTCATGCTGATGAACACCGGCTCCAGGCCGGTTGAGTCGCAGCACAACCTGCTCACGACGATGGCCTGGCGGGTGGACGGCAGGCCGGCCTACGCGCTGGAGGGCAGCGTGTTCGCGACGGGCGCGGTGATCAAATGGCTGCGCGACGAGCTGCAGATGATCGCCTCCCCGGCCGAAACCGACGCGCTGGCCCGCTCGGTGCCCGACAACGGGGGCGTTTACCTGGTGCCCGCGTTCTCCGGACTGGGCGCGCCCTACTGGGACATGTACAGCCGCGGGCTGATCATCGGCCTGACACGGGGCAGCGGGCGGGCGCATATCGTGCGCGCGTCGCTCGAGGCGATCGCGTATCAGACCAAGGACGTGCTGGACGCCATGGCGCTGGACAGCAGCCTGCGTCCCTCGTCGATGCGCGTGGACGGCGGCGCGAGCGCGAACAACTTTTTGATGCAGTTTCAGGCCGACCTGATCGACGCGACGGTCGTTCGCCCCGAGATGGTCGAGAGCACGGCGCGGGGCGCGGCGATGCTGGCCGGGCGCGCGACGGGCATGTGGTCGCAGCGGGAGCTGATGAACCTTCGCCAGGACACCGTGCAGTTTACGCCCAGCATGAAGGAAGCGCAGCGCGCCGCGCTCTACGGCGGCTGGAAGCGGGCGGTGCAGCGGGCGCTTCACTGGGCGGACTGACCTCAACAGAATACGAAACACCCCCGGGCGGCTGAGGCCGTTCGGGGGTGCGGCTTACTTCAGGCGATCAATGAACCGCTTCAGCTCGAGCACATACGGGAAGTCGCCGTTTTCACCGGCCTGGGAGGAGCCTTCGCAGTGCCCGCCGGGCAGCACGTGCAGTTCGGCGGGCGCGTCCGGATGAAAGCGCCTGAGACTGTGCAGCATCAGCTCGTTCTGCTGCAGGCGGCAGGGGATGTCCTGCGCATAGGCAAGCATCAGCAGCGGCGCGGGCAGGGCGGCCTGGCCGACATAGAAAAGCGGCGCGGCCTCGTCAATCCGTTCGGCGCGGGAATCGACGCCGCGCTCCCGCAGGACGTTAAAATGCGTGGTCTGCTGCGCGCTGTCGGCCACGAAGGCGAAAACGCGCGAGGCGTCCGCGCCGGCGTTGCACAGGAAGGCGGGATTGAGCGCCAGCATCATGGTCAGGTATGCGCCCGCCGACTGGCCGGACACGATCAGCCGCTGCCCCGCGCCGAATTCCGGGGCGTGCTTTTGCAGGTACGCGACCGCCCAGGCCGCGTCGAGCAGGTAGTCCGGATAGCGCGCCTGCGGGTACATCCGGTACTCGGCCGA